>CAZVLW010000098.1:0-2509 GCA_964628705.1 uncultured Gammaproteobacteria bacterium | reverse complement strand
AGGCCATACTTTAGGAGCGGCCGGAGCCATTGAGTTTATCAGTTGTTGTCTTACTTTAGAAAAAAGTGTGATTCCCCCTACCATAAATTATGAGTATCCAGATCCTGAGTGCGATCTAGATTATACTCCAAATCATGCCCGAAAATTAGAAGTTGATGCCTGCCTTTCCAATTCTTTAGGATTCGGAGGCCATAATGCCTCTCTTTTAGTTGAGAAGATATAAGATGGGTCTAACATTAATCGAAAAAATTTTAAAAAAGAAATCAATCAATAAAAGATTAGATGATTTTATCTATGCTAAAGTTGATTTTTGTTTTGGCAATGATATAACTGCGCCTTTAGCAATAAAAGAGTTTGAAAAGGCTGGGTTTAATTCAGTTTACAATCCTAGAAAGATAGGATTGTTTTGTGATCATTTTGTGCCGGCTCGTGACCAAAAAGCAGCAAATAATGTGAAAAAATTAAAAGATTTTGCAAATAAATTTAAAATTAAAAACTTTTATGATACTAATACCTGCGGCATAGAACATGTCTTTTTACCAGAAAAGGGGTTAGTTAAAACTGGTGACTTAGTTATTGGCGCTGATTCACATACTTGTACTTATGGGGCCCTAGGGGCAGCCAGTTTTGGTGTAGGTTCGACAGATTTAGCTGCTGCCGTCAAAGAAGGAACTTGTTGGTTTAGGAAGCCTGAAATTATCAAATTTGTCTATTCAGGTAAAATTCCTCAATGGTTTACCGGCAAAGATTTAATTCTTTACACTATAGGTAAAATAGGAGTAAGCGGGGCACTTTACAAAGTTATGGAATTTGGAGGGCCTGTAATTAGAGCTTTGGGCATGGAAGATAGATTTACCATCTGTAATATGGCAATAGAAGCTGGGGCTCAAACCGGAATAATTGAGCCTGATAAAAAAACTGTTAAATTCATAAAAGAGGTAAACCATCGCATAAAAAATGTACCATTGATTAAGAGTGATAAAGATGCAAATTATCATAAAGTTATAAAATTTGATCTCTCACTGCTGAAACCCCAAATTGCTTGCCCTCATTTGCCTAGTAATGTGGTAGATGTTGATAAGTTGAAAAGAGTAAGTTTAGATCAAGTTGTTATTGGATCTTGTACAAATGGGCGTCTTAAAGATTTAGGCCAGGCTGCTGAAGTATTAAAAGGGAAAAAAATTAAAAAAGGCTTAAGGGCCATTGTTATTCCAGGCTCTCATAAGGTTTATGGCCAGGCTCTCGATAAAGGTTATCTAGATATTTTTCATAAAGCAGGTTTTATGGTTTCTCCGCCCACTTGTGGGCCCTGTTTAGGGGGTCATACCGGTATTTTAGATAAGGGTGAAGTTGCTCTTGCTACAACTAATAGAAACTTTATCGGGCGAATGGGGCATCCTGAAAGTTTTGTTTATCTATCTAATCCAGCGGTAGCCGCCGCAAGCAGTATAACGGGGCGGATTACTCATCCGGGTGAGGTCTAATATATGATTATAAAAGGAAAAGTTCATAAATTAGGCAAAGATATAAATACCGATGATATTATTGCTGCTAAATATCTAGACTCGCAAGATTCTAAATTTTTAGGGTCTAGGTGTATGGAAAATATTGATCCTCAATTCCCAAAGCGGGTAAAAAAAGGTGATATTATTGTAGCTGAGGAGAATTTTGGCTGTGGTTCTTCACGAGAGCATGCACCAGTAGCGATTAAAGGTTGCGGGATTTCTTTAGTTATAGCAAAAAGTTTTGCGAGAATTTTTTTTCGCAATGCTATTAATATTGGTTTACCTATTATCGAGTTAGGAGAAACGGACAAAATTAAAGAGGGCGATTTACTTGAGGTTGATTTAGCTAAAGGTGCGATTGTAGATAAGACAAAAAATGATAATTTTTCCACAAAGGTATTTCCTCAATTTTTACAAAAAATTATAACAAAAGGCGGGCTTATAAAATGGATCAAAGATAAAAAAGGAGATAAGAAATGAATAAAAAGTATAAAATTGCAGTAATTGGCGGAGACGGGACAGGGCCTGAAGTAGTAAAGGAAGGCTTAAAGGTGCTAACCGCAGTCGCTGATAAATATAAAATTGATTATGAAACTGTAGACTATGATTTTGGGGGAAAAAGGTTTTTGGATACAGGTGAAATTTTGCCGGATTCGGCTATAGATGAATTAAAAAGTTTTGATGCGATATATTTAGGGGCAATAGGGCATCCTGACGTAAAACCGGGGATTTTAGAGAAAGGTATTTTATTGCGTCTTCGTTTTGAGCTTGATCAATATATTAATCTAAGGCCGGTGGTTTTATATGACAAGAAGTATTGTCCTCTAGATTTGGGCCAAGACCAAAAAATTAATTTTACGGTAGTTAGAGAAAACACAGAGGGTCTTTATTGTGGAGCTGGCGGGTTTTTACGAAAAGACACTAAAGATGAAGTCGCCATACAAGAAAGTATTAATTCTTATAAAGGAATAGAACGCTGCATAAGGTATGCTTTTGAATATACA
>CAZVLW010000097.1:776-2510 GCA_964628705.1 uncultured Gammaproteobacteria bacterium | reverse complement strand
CTTGTATGTCAAAAGAAGGTTATCCTGATCGTGGATTTTTTCCGCTTATGGTTGAATATCGCGAAAAAACCTATGCTGCCGGAAGAATTCCGGGAGGATTTTTTAAAAAGGAAGGCAGGCCTTCTGATACAGAAATCTTAACTTGCCGGCTAATCGACCGGCCGTTGCGGCCGCTTTTTCCTGATGGGTTAACTAATGAAATTCAAATTATTGCTATGGTTTTATCTAGTGACCGGGAAAATGATCCTGATGTAGTGGCGCTTAATGCGGCAAGTGCATCTCTTTTTATCTCAGATATTCCTTTTTCTAATCCGATCGGAGCAGTAAGAGTCTCTAAAGTAGATGGTGAATTTATAGCTAATCCTACCTATCAACAAAGAGAAGAATCACCATTAGATATTGTAGTTGTAGGTAGAGAAGAAAAGATAGTTATGCTTGAAGGCGGCTTTGACCAAGTGGATGAACAAGATGTCTTGGCAGCTATCGAGTTTGCTAAGCCTTTTATTAAAGATATTGTAGAGGCGCAAAAAGAATTGCAGAAAAAAGAAGGCAAAGATAAAAAAGAAGTAGAGTTAGCCCAAGGCAATAAAGACCTAATAGCAAAGGTTAGAGATAAGGTGATAAAAGATATTCAAGCTAACTATGGAATAGATAAAAAGGAAGAAAAGGCTCGCCTTTCAGCCAAAATATTAGATTCACTAAAGGATGAATTTATAGATGAGATTGCAGAAATTTCCGAATCTGACCTAAAGAAAGCTTTATCTGCAGTTGAAGAAGAAGTTTTCCGCCGGAAAGTATTAGAAGAAGGTATTAGGCCGGATAAGCGCGGGCTTTCTGATATTAGAGAACTCAAGAGTGAAGCTAGAGTGCTTCCCCGCCCCCATGGAACCGGTTTATTTAAAAGAGGCCAAACTCAAGCTTTAGCAATAACTACACTGGGAACAAGCGGAGACGAACAATTTATTGAAGCTCTGGAAGGCAAAACATCTAAGCATTTTATGCTGCATTATAATTTTCCTCCTTTTTCAGTAGGTGAGGTAAAGTTTATGCGCGGCCCATCAAGAAGAGATATAGGCCATGGTACTTTAGCTGAAAAAGCTTTATTTCCGGTTGTTCCGTCTCGGGATGATTTTCCTTATACAATTAGAATAGTATCTGAAATATTAGAATCAAACGGTTCATCAAGTATGGCTACAGTTTGTGCGGCATCACTATCGATGATGGATGCCGGAGTTCCCCTGGGAAATCCTGTAGCCGGGATTGCTATCGGAATGGTGGCAGATGGAGATAATTATAAAATTCTTACCGATATTGCCGGAATTGAAGATCATTGCGGCGATCTTGATTTTAAGGTAGCCGGTACCGGCAAAGGAATTACTGCGATTCAGGTTGATACAAAAACTGAAGGAATAAGCTTGGCTATGATCAAAGACGCCTTAGATAAAGCCAAAGAAGCACGTCTTTTTATATTAGAAAATATGACTACAAGTTTAGCTCAACCGCGGGAGAATCTTTCAAAATATGCTCCTAAGATTAAGTCTATTGAGATTGATCCGGATAAGGTCGGTATGGTTATCGGCCCGGGCGGTAAAAATATTAGAAAGATGAGCCGTGATTATAATGTTACTGTCGATATCGACGATGACAGAAGTATGGTTTCAGTAGTGGCTGAAACAAGCGAAGATTTAGAGAAAGCTATTACTGCTATAGAGAACATAGTCAGAGAGTTTGAAG
>CAZVLW010000097.1:0-766 GCA_964628705.1 uncultured Gammaproteobacteria bacterium | reverse complement strand
TGCTGCTGCTTATGCTGCTGCTGCTGCTGCTGCTTATGCTGCTGCTGCTGATGCTGCTGATGCTGCTTATGCTGCTAAAGATAAAACTGATATTAAAGATAAAATAGTAGATTATGGGGCTTTCTGTGAGCTTAGTCCATCTAAATCCGGCCTTCTTCATGTTTCAGAAATTGCCGAAGGTTTTGTTAAAGATGTAGGAAAATACTTAAAAGAGGGCGATATAGTCAAAGTAAAAGTTATCGGAAAAGATAACTTTGGTAAATTAAAACTAAGTTTAAAGCAAGCGAAATAAGCCCTGTGAGCTCTTATCTTAAAATAGATCGATAAGCTAACAGGGTTTTTTTAATTACAATGAGCAGACTCTCTTCTTTTTTAAAAAGTACTATATTCTTTTTCATTTTTTTGCTTATTTTCTTAAGCCTTATCTCATATAACCCGCAAGATATTTCATCTATCTCTGCTCCCCGAACTGCTAAAATTTCTAACTTTATTGGAATGGTTGGCGCCTATATTGCTTTTGGTTTATTTTTCTTATTTGGTTATGCAGCTTATTTTATTCCTTTTTATCTCTTTTTTTTAGGCTGGGCTGAATTAGAATTTTTGCGTTTTCACGGTTTAGGCAGAAATAAAATCATTAATATAGTTGCTTTTGCCTTTTTTATCACCTTTTTATCTGCCTTTATCGGTCTTTTTTTCCAACAAAGCAGCCAAGTTTTTAGATCAGGCGGGTTGGCCGGTTTTTATTTAAGTGGTCTCTTCAGGAGGT
>CAZVLW010000096.1:0-2537 GCA_964628705.1 uncultured Gammaproteobacteria bacterium | reverse complement strand
TTTACTTTACTCAAGAACAGTCCTTTAAATATAAAATTTAAAGAACTGTCCTTGAAAACTGTTCTTGAAAGCGACTAACCGTAAAACCATCAAACTATTTAAATATACTTTTTAATTAATTGACTGATGATTAATTGGCACTTAGTTAATTGTTTAACCATTTACCACATTTATCGTTTCACTCGCTATTACAATATAATAAAATTTATTACGCTAATTTTTCCACCAACCTCTTCCACTCTGCCAAAGCTAAATCTTCTGCTCTCACTTTAGCGCTTAAACCCAACTCCTTAAAAATTTTATTAAGCAACTCGCGCTCAAACAAAGTAGCCAAATTATTTTTAAGCATCTTCCTTTTATTGGCAAACCCTAAACGAGCTAATTTAAAAAATTGACGGCTGTACTTTTCATCTATATTTTTTATATCATCCAACTTCAATACCACACTATCCACTTTTGGTGGTGGCCAAAAATTTACTTTGTTAACTTTTGCTACCATTGATGAACGAGCGTAAAAATTTACCATTAAAGAGATTAATGAGCTTTTATTATTTGTCTCTATTATTCTATCCCCTACTTCTTTTTGCAACATAACTACTGCCAACTTGGGTTTATGTTTTACTTCAAGTAAATTTCTTAAAACATTTGAACTGATTTGATAAGGCAAATTGGCGACTACTTTATAGTTCGTTTGATACAACTCTTTGTCCAATATGCTTTGGTAAATATCTAAAAAATCAGCTCTGATTAATTTTAAATTTTTACAATCTTTAAAATGTTGTTTTAAAAAATAATGCAATCTCTTATCCCACTCCACTGCGATGACTTGGTGTGTTGAGTTTACTAAACTTTGAGTTAAAATACCTAAACCCGGACCAATTTCTAAAACTGTATCTTGCTTATCAAGCTCGGCAGATTGAATCATTTTATCTATGACATCTGAATTTAATAAAAAATTTTGGCCACGCTCTTTGGACGGCTGCAATCCTATATCTTTACAAATCTGCCTAATATGCTTTATTGAAGTAAGATTATGCATAAACTTATTATATCAAGCGGTATTCTTTAAGTAAACAATGTAACTTTTAATTTTTGGTATTTAAGTTATCACATCTCCCCTCTGTCCCGACTTTATCAGGACATCTCCCCTCACTGAACAAGGGGAGAAAAACTCCCTCACTTCCTCCCCTCCCTGAGGAGGGGGGTGCCAAACGAAGCGAGGCGGAGGGCCTGCCTCCCGAAGGGAGGGTGAAAAAATACTTTTAAATTTTGACTTTTGACTTATTGTCTATGTTTCTACTCATCAATAAACCTCCTGATATTACTTCTCACGACGTAGTTAATAAACTGCGCCAAATTACTGGCGTAAAAAAAATAGGTCATGCCGGCACCTTGGACCCTTTGGCTACCGGTCTTTTAATTTTAGCTATCAAAAGAGAGTCCACCAAACACCTCCAGAATTTTATTAAACTTGATAAACAATATATCGCCAAATTACAGTTTGGCTCAATAACGGATACTTACGATAAACAAGGTACTATAACCAAAATTATAAACAAAAACAAAATTCATCTCGGTTTGCTTCAAATAAAAAATACAATTACAAATTTTATTGGCACTCAATACCAAACTCCACCAGCGCATTCTGCTAAAAAAATCAAAGGTAAAAAAGCATACCAATTAGCCAGACAAGGTATTACACCTAAATTAAAAAAACAATCTATCCGCATACATAATATACAAATACTCAACTACGATAATAAAAACCAGCAGCTGGAACTAAAAATAAACTGTTCCAGCGGCACCTATATGCGCTCCTTGGCTCATGATATTGGTCAACAATTAGGCACTGGGGCTTACCTTGAAGAACTCATTCGCACCCGCATCGGACAATTTGATCTCAAGAATGCAGTCAGCTTATCCCGCCTTACATCTGATAATTGGCAAAAATATACTTTTAATAATTACCACTAATCTTTCAAAAAATTACGCTTAAGGGGGATCATTTATTTTTTTTAATTGTTGTCTGTTCACTATACAAATTATTATTGACACCTGCTGCATAGCGTGCTAAAATAAATCTTAACCTAATTATTATTTAATTATCAATCTATGCCGCAAATAAAGCAATCAGCCAAACGACTTAGGCAATCCCAAAAAAGGGGTGAACAAAATCAAAAAAAGAAAGCCCATATTGAATACCTGATAAGGCGATTTAAAAAAACCATTCAAGATAAAGATAAAGACAAAGCTAAGGAATATTCTGATAAACTTATTAAATCTATTGATAAAGTGGCTAAAAAAAATATATACCACCCCAATAAAGCCAGCCGCCTAAAGTCTAAAATTACCAAACAGGTAAACTCTATTAAAAAATAAATAAATTATATAATCCAAAACAGCCGTGCTGATAAAGCAGGGCTGTCTTTGTATGTACCAGTTAATTATATTCCCCACAAGGACAGTTCTGCGTTAGCAGGACCCTTCCCCACAAGGACAGTTCTGCGTCAGCAGGACTGTTCTTAGGTGTTAAATCC
>CAZVLW010000095.1:0-2538 GCA_964628705.1 uncultured Gammaproteobacteria bacterium | reverse complement strand
TAAACTGCATTTACCAAAACACCATCCTTAGTTGCCAAAGGCGGCAAAGCATGATAAGCCCGATGGATAACAGCATTAGCGTCTATTATGGCAAGTTTTTCTTTTTTAGGCATATATTTAAATTATGACACGAAATCACCCATTATGCACTTTTTTGAGCTACGCTTACTAAATTTGAACCATTCCAACAATAAGCTCTCTTACCTTTAAATGAATAATAATTTTGAACTACTTTAAAGCCTGTTTTTCTTAAAAGAGCTTTAATCTCACTTTTACTAAAAGCCCTATAATACAATTCCGCCTGTTTTTTTCTATCAGGCAACTGCCATCTGGTCATTATATCTCGAAAAGATAAATTATACCTCTCGTTTAAACTACGATAGCTAAATTTGTATCTCCAAATATTTTTTTTAAAAACCAAATTCCACATATTCCAATTAGTCATAATCACAAAACCACCCGGCTTTAATAATTGATACACATCATTTAATACTTTTAAACGAAACTCTCTGCCCGCAATATGGTTAAAACTAGCAAACATAAAGACTATATCAAAATCATCCTGCTCAAACTTATCCAATTCCAATAAATCTAAATTTTTTAGATTTATCTTTCCATTTTTTAAGTTTTGATTTTTAAATTTTAGGTTACTCAAAAACCGCGAGGAGCTATCCAGCCCCCAATACTCTACCTTGTTTAAAACACCCGCTAAACGTGCATTTCCACATCCCGCATCCAGCACCTTATCTCCATATTTAACATATTTTTTAACCAAAATCTCCATTTCAGGCCAAACTCTATGGCGCGTATCAGAAAATTCAGTAGCTATTAGATTATAGCTTTGCTTGGTTTCATTCATTATCTCGATAGCCTCTTGCTTAATCATAGTTACACCTTAACACAATTTTTAAAAGCTTGTTAGTCCTACCCTTGCGTATTTATCATAAACTAATTATACAAAGTGAAAACTTTTTTAAAATTCATAATTTATATGTAATTTATAATTCATAGATACCTTGACTAAAAAATAACTCATAATATAATTAACACCATGGCTTTAACTACACAAATTATTAATTATCTTCTCAAGCATCCTCCACTTAGCGAGGAGGATGTTTCTGCCGCCAAAAGAAAAATATGCAAAACCACAAGCTTGGCTCATACTCCCACCAATGCAGAGCTGCTCAGCGAAATGCGGCGGCTTAAAATCCAAAATCAAAACCTCCAAAAGATACTTCAAAAACGTAAAGTCAGGACTATTTCAGGTATTGCGCCTATTGCCGTTCTCACCAAACCCTACCCTTGTCCTGGCAATTGCGCCTATTGTCCGCATGAATCAAAAATGCCCACCAGTTATCTATCCAACGAACCAGCTGTAATGCGCGCCATGCTATGTAATTTTAATCCATATAAACAAGTTCAAATGCGCTTACGGGCTCTTCAAAATAACGGCCACGCCACACATAAATTAGAGCTCATTGTTATGGGCGGCACCTGGTCACACCTGCCCGAAAATTATCAAACTTGGTATATCAAAGAGGCCTTTAGGGCAGCTAATAATTTTCCCCGATCAATTACTCAAAAAAATAGTTTAAACAAAAATTTATTATATAAACAACTATCTCAGGAACAGAAAAAAAATGAACACGCCAAAAACCGTATCATCGGACTTACCCTTGAAACGCGCCCTGACTATATTAACCCTCAAGAGCTTTGGAAAATGAGAAATTTCGGCTGTACACGAGTAGAAATTGGGGTCCAGCATACTGATGATAAAATCCTCAAACTAAATAAACGCGGACACTCTATACACCAAACCGCACAGGCCACCCAACAACTGCGCAATTTCGGCTTTAAAATTACCTACCACCTAATGCTCAACCTGCCCGGATCTAATATCAAAAAAGATTTTGAAATGATAAAAACAATTTATACCGACCCGCGTTTCCAACCAGACCAAGTCAAAATCTATCCCACCGTAGTCTCTGAAGGCTCGTTGCTTTATGGCTGGTGGAAACAAAAAAAATGGAAATCATATTCTGATAAACAGCTCATAAATTTAATTATAAATATTAAATGCATTACTCCGCCTTGGGTACGCATTATCCGCGTGATTAGAGATATTCCGGCTGAATCTATTCAAGCCGGCAATAAAATCACTAATATGCGCCAAATTGTTAAAAACAAAATGACGCAACAAAATCTAAACTGCCAATGTATTAGATGTAGAGAGATCGGACACAAAATTAAAAATCAAGAAGTAAAAATTAAAAATCAACAATTAAAACTAATTAAAAGAAAATATAAAGTGCAAAATGGAACAGAATATTTTTTAAGTTTTGAATCTCCCAATAAAAAAATCCTATACGCCTTTTGTCGGCTCTTTTTGCCTAATCAAAAAAATTCTCCCTTATCCGAAATCAAAAAAAACAATACAATTATAGGTAAAGGAGCAAAAGCCATTATCCGCGAACTGCACACCTACGGCCAGGTCGCCCAAATTGGACAAAGCGGGACTGTTCAGCACCAAGGGCTCGG
>CAZVLW010000094.1:0-2584 GCA_964628705.1 uncultured Gammaproteobacteria bacterium | reverse complement strand
ATTTCCGCCGGCACTATAATTACTAAAGATATGTTAAAATACAAGAGGCCGGGCAAAGGATTATCTCCGAATGAAGCTTTTGCAATTATAGGTAAAACTGTCGACAGAGATGTTTTAAAAGATGAATTTATATTAAAATCGGATATTTTACCATGATCTTTTAAATTAGAATATTCTTCATAATGTGGTTGATTTAATTATATAAGTAGTTTAAGATAGTTTTTACGAAGAAAATTTTAGGTTTTTGTCTTAAAGTCGGGTTTTTAACCCTTTGCTAATTAATTGAAAGTATTTTCCAAGAAAGGAGAAAGCAGATGACAGAACAAAAGGTTTTAATTTGTGGAATTGATGGTTATTTGGGCTGGAGTTTAGCTAATTATTTAGCCTATAGAGGTTATGTGGTCGCTGGAATTGATAATTTTTCTCGACGAGCTTGGGTAAAAAATGAAGATAATTGCCAATCAGCGTTTCCAATTAAATGGATGAGGGATCGACAAGCAGCATTTCACAGAAAATATGAAAAAAATTTACTTTTTTTTGAAGGAGATTTAACAGATTATGATTTTGTTTGTAATAAACTTAAACGATTTAAACCAGATGCTATAGTTCAATTAGGGGAAATGCCTTCCGCGCCTTTTAGTATGATTGATTTTAAACACGCCTGGTTTACGCATGAAAATAATTTAAAGGGCACTATGGTATTATTGTATGCCATTAGAGATATTTGTCCCAATACTCATTTAATTAAATTAGGTACTATGGGCGAATATGGGGTCCCCAGTGTGGATATTTTGGAGGGGGTTTTTGGAGAAAAAGATATGCTTAGAGGACGAAGCTTAAAAGGGTTAATGTTTCCCAGAAAACCAGCTAGTTTATATCACGCTACTAAAGTAGAAGGAACAATATTAATTGAATTAGCTTGTCGTTTTTGGGGATTAAAAGCTACTGACATTATGCAGGGAGTTGTTTATGGCACTAGAATACCAGAGTTTCTCAACAGTAAAGGCGAAATAGATGAGGATTTTTGCACTCGTTTTGATTTTGGCGAGTGTTTTGGTACCGTTATTAATCGTTTTTGCGCCCAATCTGTCATTGGTCATCCTTTAACGGTTTATGGTATTGGTGGTCAAAAACGCGGTTTTTTAACATTGGCTGATTCTATGCAATGCTTGACGCTGGCTATTAAAAATCCTCCGGTAGAAGGTAAGTATGGTACAAAAGAAGGGTATAGGACATTTAATCAATTTGAAGAAGTTTATGATATAGTAGGTTTAGCTAAATTAGTTAGTGAAGCAGCTAAAAAAATTGGGCTTCCAGGGAACATCCAAATTAGTAAAGTGGAAAACCCACGAATTGAAGCTGAAGAACATTATTATAACCCAGATCATAAGCATTTACTTGATTTAGGCTATCAGCCTAATCACAATATAGGGCAAGAACTTATAATTATGTTGCAGGATCTTTTAAGATATAAAAAAAGGATTTTGGATCGCAAAGAAGCTATTATGCCTAAAATTGGTTTTGATGGCAAGATTCGTGAATTTGGTTTTATAGAATAATTTTTAAAGCGAGTTAAAGTTAAAAAATTAACTCGCTTTTTTTTAGGAATAAATATTAAGTATTGAATTTTTAGGCTTAAGTTAATTTTTTGGAGGATGATTTTTAAAAATTTCACAGATTATTTTATACCGGTTAACTTGACGGATTCCCTGATGACTGCGTAATAAGGTTTTTAAGGCATTGAAACTTCCGTCTAAAGAATTGGTCGTGTTGGGAATATGAAGTTCGGGGTATCTTTGATAAGTGAACAAATAAAGCAAATTGCTTTTCAAGCTCCTGTAGGCAGATCTAAGTCGTTTGTGTGTATAGTGCCAGCGACCGGTAAAAGGATTGGTAGTTCTTTCTTTAAAAAATAATCTCCATTTTTGATACCAGCTATCTAGTGCGCTAATAAATTCTTTTTCGTCCACCTTGGTCAAAGTTAACGCCACATGCCAAAGTTCAATATTGGCTGGCAACTTAGGCCTGCTGGTTAGGTAGCGTTTTACGATTGCTATTTGGTGAAAGTGGCACATCTGAACTGGAATACCGGAAAACACCTCTTTTACGCCTCTTTTACCGTCTAATACGACTGCTTGTATATCAAATCCTTGCTGCTCTAAAATTAATTTTAGATGTTCGTAGTGCCCGGGTGTTTCAGTATGCGCTTCTTTCCAAACCAAATACTTTTTTAAATTAGGCTCTCGGAAAATAGTTATGCCGTATTCTCTGCCCCAAAACACCGTGTCTGCGACCACTACTATTGGTCCGGGGCTAATCTCGTTGTATTGATTAATATCAACCTTGCTCAATTGATTGCTCACCCACTGTCTGGATTTGCTATATTTATGCCCAAGTTGCTTGGCCGTCTGCTTGCCATGGACATATTCTCGCCATAGTTTATTTTGTAATTTTTGTTTCCTCCTCTTGCTTTGAAACTGTTTACCGCAAGACAAACATTTATATCTTTGCACGCCTAATCTTTTGCCGTTTTTTATTTAAAATATTAAATACCCCGTCCGCTTGCGGCGGGGTCACCAGGGTG
>CAZVLW010000093.1:0-2619 GCA_964628705.1 uncultured Gammaproteobacteria bacterium | reverse complement strand
GATGCGCGCTGCTCCCCTAACCCCCATCTCACTGCATCGATAAGATTGGTCTTTCCACAGCCATTCGGTCCGACAATCGCTGATATACCCTTACCGAATTTTAAATTTTTTCGTTTATTAAAGGACTTAAAACCCTTAAGTTCAACCTCTGCTAAATACATCTTCCCTCAATTGTTTAGAATCCATCTTTTTACTGGTGATAAAGAATATTCCACCTATAAGGCTGACGATGACTATAATAAACATTCCTAACAATGATACAAGAACTCCTTCGCCTTTCGAGCGCCCTATTTGCTCAAAAAAGAACGCAAATCCCGCCTCTCTAACTCCAAAAGCATTGAAAGAAATTGGTATCATACTCATAATCCAAATTATTGGTAAAAAAACCAAAAAATACTGGAATTTCACATCTAAGTCTAAGACAAAAGCTGAGACGAAAAAATAGAATATAAGTGTAGCTTGGTATATTATCGAAACTAAATAAGTAAAAAACAGGTCTTTTTTAGAATTTTTAAATATATGAATAGTTTCAAATATTTCATGGGCTTTATACTTCATTTTTTCTATAGGGATTATTTTGAAGCACTTTTTTATTAATTTTGCCGATGTGCTGTTAAAAACCATAACTATAATAATAAAAACAAATGCTGTTACTGAAAAAAGAATATATTTTACTATTATCTCCAATTTAACAAAAGGAAGCACCACTAGAGCAATAGAAAGAGTAGCTGCTAAACCCAAAATTCGTTCAATAAATATTGTAGCTACTGACAATTTAAGGTTATTTGTGTAGTTTACAATCATCCATGCTCTTGCTATATCCCCACCTACCCCAGTTGGCAAAAAATTATTGAAGTAATATCCTATCAAATAAAACTTATATAATCTAAAAATTTTTACCCCTTTATTTTGAGATTTAAGTAATATATTCCATCTGATAGCAGCCGGGATAATGGTAATAGCGAAAACTGCGGCAAGAAGACCAAAGTCATAGTATTTAAGCGAACTAATAGCGGGAATCAAGGTCACAAAGTCGATTTTATATATAAGAAAAATTAATATCCCCGCAGAAATTATAATCTTTATAGAAAATTTTATTTGCTCTTTACTCATCTATCTCTTTTAGAAGGTCAAAACAGGCTTCCTTTACTTCATTTACAGTTAGTGTCTTCATACATTCAAAACCCTTTTTTTCACGGCAAGAAAGTGGTTTAGGGGAATAAAAAAAACAGGGGCTGCATTTAAGCCCCTTACGAACGACCCGATAAGGAGTGCCATAGGGCCTTTCATATATATGGCTTGTGGGCCCGAAAAGTGCTACTGTTGGGGTCCTTAAAGCCGATGACAAATGCATCAAAGATGAAATGTTTGATATAAATAATTTACACCGCTCCATAAGAGCTGCCGTTTCCAACATGTTGGTTTTTTCTACAACAATACCGGGAGGTTTCATGTTCGAGGCAACAAAGCTTTTTAGCTCTAATTCATCGGGCCCTCCAAATACTAATATCTCCACTCCTAACTTACTTTTAAGCACTGTCCCCAACTCAGAAAATTTTTCAGGCGCCCATCTTCTGTTTTCATGGTTCTTTAAGGTGGCACATCCAGGATGAAACCCAATAACAGTCGAATCATTAAGTCCTCTCTCTGAAAAGTATTTCTCACCAAAAGTTCTATGAGAATCATCAAGAAATACTTCCAAGTGTTCTGGGACAGGCTCAATATCAAGGCCAATATTTCTAAGCAAATACAAATTCTCTAAAGCATTATGTCTATGATCACTTTCTTTAATTACTTGATGATTAAGAAATCCACCACAAATAAAATCCAAATGATTATATTTGTGTGTGGGCCGTAATTTAGCGGCTAACATAAAATTTATCCAGTTGTATTCCAGCCTATTTGCTGGATATGCTGTAACTACTAAATCATATTTTTTTCTGATTTTCAAAACAAACTTTAGCGATTTAAAGTACCCTTTATTTAAAAAATCCCACACCAATACTTTATCCAGAAAAGGATTTAATTTTAAAACATCTCCCGAGCCTTGAAACATAACTAAAGTATCTATCGTTGCAGTGGGGTAATTTCGCCTTAAAACTCTCAACGCTGGGGTAAATAACAAGGTATCACCTATCCCAGGTAACGAAAATATTAAAATTTTATTTATTTTATACTTATTAATATCTAAAGTTGTCATGTCAAACTAATTGGTCTTAAAAATTTAAAATCGTCAAATTTATTGAATTTAAATTAGAGCTACATTAATTACTCTATTACGTCAACCGCAACTTCTTTAATCTACCGAGAACAAGATAAAAAACGCACCCCAAATATAAAGGAGCAATTTTAAATGTCAACAGGAAAAGTTGAGGTATGTATAGCAGAATTAAATTTTAAGCAAAGCTAACTTTATGTAGTAGAAAATATAGACAATATAATTTGCCAACCTCAGAAAATTTTGGCATAGCCGAGAATTTTTATTTAAGGCCTCTCAACTTTTATACTCATATTCTCCAAACAGAGTACCCAATAGCCCAAAGGTGGCTCCAGGTCAGCTACAGATATGTATGAGCCGGTATATTTATACACTCCCATAAAATGACTGCCAGGACTGAA
>CAZVLW010000092.1:0-2651 GCA_964628705.1 uncultured Gammaproteobacteria bacterium | reverse complement strand
TCTTTAAATTTTATATTTAAAGGACTGTTCTTGACTAAAGCGCCAAGAATTTAACGCCTAAGAACAGTCCTGCTAACGCAGAACTGTCCTTGTGGGGGTTAACTAAGTTTTAGAAAGTATTTTTTCTCCCCTTGTCACCCGTCAGGGTGATGAGGGGAGATGTACCGAGAAAGTCGGGACAGAGGGGAGCATCTTTCCACCCTCCCTGTCAGGAGACAGACCATCCCTATTGGAAAATCAAATTTCCCTCTTGGAAAACCAAACCGCAAAATAACTGAATGCAATCACTGTTATAACTTACCATTACTTAAATCTTACTCCACCATGAATGGGAAAATACCCTCTAACTTTTGTTTTGACCGTCTCCACATCAAAACTACCACTACTTGAACTTGAACACTCTCCCCCATCATCACATACAAAAACATAGTAGTTAAAACTACTACCTGCGTCCTCACCTGTAGTTTTATACTCTAACCTAACTGGATCAGCTGAAGAAAATGCAGTAGAACTTGCAAAATAACCCCCATCGCAATTTTGATTAGCTAGTGCATCTGTTTTGCATATTTTAGCTTTTACTAACTCATTTGCCTCTTCGGCATCATCCCAATCTACACTAAAGATTAAAGCGGATCCTGCATTAACTGGGTCTGGCGTATCGGAAACTGAATCAATAACTAATTCTACTTCCTCCATCACAAACCAATAAGTCTTTTCACTAGTATGAGTATTACATACATCCCCTGCATCCTCCTCGCAATACCTAAAATCCATTCCTGAACTACCGACATCTTTTGCCCATGCATACTCTGGATCCTGTCCGCCATCATCATCATTTTGAGTCACCATCACCCTTGGATTATCATAAGTCTCAGTAAAATTTGCTGCCGTCCAAGCACTACCACTTATATCGGCCATATCTGATTCAAACTTTATTGAACTAGGAAAAGCTTCATTAGTAGTATCTATGGCTACATATCCGAAAGTCTCTGACGGGTTATCACTATCACAACTATTACCCGTGCCAGTGTGCACACAACCAATGTAGGTAAACCCACTTGTTGAATTATTGTCGTTCACCCACGCGACCGCGCCAATCTCACCGCTTTGTGAATAAGTTTGAGCTTGAGTCCATACATGCGGAGTATTGGAAAAAGAAGTTGTATAAGTTTCACTAGTATTTGAACCATTTGTCGCTACTGTGGTTGTGCCAACTTCCAACCAATCATAATTTTCAGTATCATCAATATCAAACACAAAATAATGAAATGTTTCAGCACCCACTCCAGTATCACAACTACTACTTCCGCCATCAATACACATTGATATCTTAAAACTACTGGCTGATACATTCTTCACCAAAGGAATAGGATACATTCCTCCATGCCCTGCATCATTACCACTACAGGTACCAGGGCAATTATTAGCTGTAACAGGAGTGGCTATTATTACTGGAGGAGAATTGTATGAATTAGATAAATTCACCGTAGTCCAACTCAATGAATCACTAATTTCAACTTCACCCATCTCAAAATTAGGACCCGCACTATTATACGCATCCGCCCGCTCATCACCAAACTTAAATATTAGATGGTGCTTGCCTGCTTTTTTGGTATAATGCACAACTTTAGCTACCTCATCACAGCTCCAATCTGGATAAAAAACCACATCACCTTCTAAGATTTGCGTCTCCTTTTTTTCATCTCCGCAATAAAGTGCCTTAAACTCATCATCATCAATAGTGGCTTGGTCTGCTGGAATAATTTTTAAATCCTGCTTACCTTGGGTAGTAAATTCTACCACCCAATCTTCCCCTTGTTGTGGATGAGAATGCACATTAAGTATATTTATCTCAATAGTTGGATCTACAATAATAGGATAGTTATGACTCTCTATCCACTCTTTATCAGGCACTAATGTTAAGATACCACTTTCCGACAATTCCATATCAACTCGGCCTTTTTCCTTTACTCCATTTAACGCCTGCATATTATTATAATCATTACCTTCTATCATATACGGAGCTGGTATAGTAAAAATTTTTCTTAATTCTTTAGCTCGCATATTTTTATTCATAGCTGACACTGCTGTATAGAAAACCATACTACCATCTGCTTGCTCTTCCCACTCTAAACCCGATAAATCAAGTTTATATTCAAACTTCATCGGATGTTGAGGACCTTTCAAAACTAAGGACTCCTTAACTCTACTTTCAAAATAAATTTGCTCCACATCCGTATTATTATATACATCTATATATTGAAACTTATTATTATCTTTCTCTATTCGTTTCACCTCCCTTGCTTTAACAGGTGTAATACTTATAACCTTATTAAAACTCTTAACCACTAAAGGTTGGTTATACCTATCCGGCAACTCAATCACGGCACCTTGATTTGATTTATCTGGCCCAAAAAATACAAAAAATAACGATACTCCTAATAAAACAAGCACCAACACATTGAACATTATATGACGACTATATTTAACCTTGAACATAACTTTATAAATTAATTTTTCACCTCCCACTTTCTAAAAACATTACCTTATAAAATATAATACATAACTAATAAATCTCTTTAAATATAAATTGAACTTTTTCTCCCCTTGTCAAGCGAGGGAAGAGTCAAGGACAGTTCTTTAAATTTTAT
>CAZVLW010000091.1:0-2828 GCA_964628705.1 uncultured Gammaproteobacteria bacterium | reverse complement strand
TAATTTATTTAAAAATTATACAATATTTAAAATCAATCAAGATGTAGTGGTTTTAAAACAAAATTATAACAGCCAAAATAAATTATTTAAAATTAATTTACTCAATAAGGAACAACAAACAAAAAGTGGACAAATCTCTTTGGGCGGCAAGATAGAATTAGTTGACTACAGCTACCAATCGGGAAAATTCAGCTCAACTTTACGTGCTAACCAAAAACTGAGGTATGACTATCAATTACAGCTGACTTTTAAAAATGGCAAGCAAAAAATACTGCCTATGGCTTGGGGGGTATACCCTACAACCAAATGGCAAACAAATGAGAAAATTACAACAAACTATTGGCTAAATAAAAAACCTGACACAATATCTTTAGTCAGGCTAATGGGTGGCATTGAAATAAGTAAAATGGGTGCAACTGAAATGGTTATTGACCGGAAGGAGTTGCTTGGCCAGTATAGCTTGGATTGGTAAAAATAAAAACGGTGGGCTGGATAAAGCCGCCAAATTCCTCTTTCTCTCGAAGCGGCCAGTTATTTTCAATAAAATAATCTAAAACTAAATTGGCTTTGTGAATCAACTCAACTTTTGAAGGATTAACCACTACAACCCGCTGGGTATCTTGAAGCATGCCTGTTAAATCAGGTATGTTTTTATTATCCAACGTTGGATACCAGTTATACTTAATAGCCCTTAATAAAACATCCTGCTCCAAACCTTTTGGAATAAAAGCAGACACCTCTTGTTTGCCGCTGTAATAATAATTAAAAGGCAACTCATAGACAAATGCGCTTATTAAAATAGTATCTTCCGGCTTTTCAATTTGCTCTACATAGCTCGCTACTTGATGCCAGCTGTGCTTGTGTTGTTGAGCTATATTTATATTGTAGGGTATCAAAAATAAAAAAATCAATAACGCCAAAAGGGTTTTGATTTTGTTGGAAATCCTTAAATTGGCAAAACCTATGGATATTATTAGAAACAAACCCAAGCCGCCTACAATATAATATTTAATAACCCATATTTGTAAAATAAAACCAATTAAAAAAGGCACTGTAAAGATTAAAAGCGCAAGTATGGTATTTGGCTTAAATTGCAAATCAACTATTAGGCGATTGGCTTGTTTTTTGCTCAACTTAAATCTCAAAAACGCATAAATAAAAAGTGTCGCCAAAAGCAAAAGGGCTAAGAGCTCTATAATTGGATATTTATCCCCACTAAATAAAAAAGCACGTGGCATCTGTAATAGAAAAAAGCCACTGCCCTGAGTGTTGAAATACCAAGCCTGGCTATCCAGGCGGCCAATACGGCTAGTAACAAAGTTAACCAGCCATGGCAGGAAAAATAAGACCAGTAAAAATTGTGAGAAAATCCACTTTTTAAGTCTTTTATTTTTTTGCTGGTAAATATAATGATATACGAAATAAATATTTTGAATAATAAATATAAATATCGCGGTTAAATGTGTGTAAAAGGCTAACAGCGTAAAGATAAAGTATAAAAACCAGTATTTAAACTTGCCTTGATATAAAAGTTTATAGTAGAAATAAAAAGATAATATAGAAAAAAATAAAAGCATACTATACATCCTTGCGTCCATAGAAATAAACAATACAAACGAGGAAAAACCAACTAATAATGCACAAAACAGGCCGGCTTGTCGCGAGTGTAGTAAACGACCTAAAAAATAAATAGCTATGACAGATAAAGTAGAAAACAAAAGAGAACTAAACCTGATTGCCTGCTCATCTACACCAAAAAGCTCAACCCAATAGTGTAGGAACCAATAATGCAAAGGTGGGTTATTTTCCCACTTGAGATACTGCCAGCTATCTAAAATTGGTTTTTTTGCTATTTCAAGACTAACTACTTCATCAAACCAAAAACTTTGGGTTTCTAAAATCGCCGGTATCTTAAAAGCTAAGGCCACAATAACTATAAGGAGTAATATAAAAATTGGTTTCTTTAAAAACATATATGAATAACTGGTGATTAATAATCAATAATAATTTTAAAAAAAATTTTAAATTTATAGTTAATTATGAATTATTGATGGCTAATTGTTGTCTGTTGGTTGCTTCTTATTTCTCTTAAATTTCAATTTAAAAATAGTTATAAAAAACTCAATTATATCTTTAATTCCCAATTTTGATTTACCAAATTGGCGATCTATAAATATAACTGGAATTTCTTTTATTTTAAAACTTTTTTTTTCACATAAATATATCATTTCCTCTTGAAAAGCATAACTGCCCGCAGAAATGCTGTCCAAATCAATTTGTTTTAAAACTGAAACCCGATAAGCCCTAAAACCTGCAGTAATATCGCGTGTTTTGAGTCCTAAAATAATTCTGGCAAAATTCATGGCTAATTGGCTCTCTAAATTTCTCCGCCAATTCCAGCCCTTGACATTGCCACCCTTTATTCTACGTGAACCAATAGCTACATCATAACCTTTTTCAATTTGGTGTATCAATCTGGGAACGTCTTTTGGATTGTGTGAAAAATCAGCATCCATTTCAAAAACTATATCTGCCCCCAAATTATATGCTCTTTTAAAACCAGCCACATAAGCACTGCCCAAGCCCAATTTGCCTTGGCGGTGAATAACCTCAAGCGGATAACTGTGGCTTAATCTGTCAGCTATATCGCCAGTGCCATCAGTAGAGTTATCATCCACCACTATTATAAACAAATCCTTAATAGCTAAATTAAAAATTTGTTGAATTAATTTTGACAAATTATCCGCTTCATTATATGTGGGGATAATAATAATTTTTTTCATGTATATAATAATTAGTTAATATATTAATTGTAATACCCGCCCCTG
>CAZVLW010000090.1:0-2972 GCA_964628705.1 uncultured Gammaproteobacteria bacterium | reverse complement strand
CTGTTCTCGGTCCCCATAACTAAAACCTGTTGGCCTGTTTCTAAATCATCCAAACCAGCTTCCTCAAAATTTTCATTCCCTCTGGGCATTTGATTTTCCTCTGCTTGCTGTTCTTGATTTTGATTCTCTATCTCCATGTTAGTTTGCTCATTTTTTTTTGAACAGCCAGTAACTAAAAGCAAAGTAATTAGAAACATTGGCAAAATAAAATAATATCTCTTCATAAAATTGTTGGTTAATTTATTCATATCTTAAAGCATCAATCGGATTAAGTTTGGCTGCGCGGCGGGCCGGGTAATAGCCAAAAATAATACCAATGGCGGCCGAGACGCCAAAAGCTAACGCAATTGAAAAACCAGTCACCGAAGTGGTTGTACCACTGAATTTAGTGATTAAGATTGACACTAACCAGCCCAAAATAATACCAATTACCCCGCCCATAAAAGTTAGCGCTACTGATTCTGCTAAAAATTGACTGCTAATATCCTTGGCTTTGGCGCCTAAGGATTTTCTTAAACCAATCTCGCGAGTTCTTTCCGTAACAGTAGTCAACATCATATTCATAATGCCGATGCCGCCGACTATGAGCGAGATACCGGCAATCGCGCCTAAAAGCAAAGTCAAAGTATCTGTCACATCAGTCATCGCACTCATAATATCAGTTTGATTCATAATACTAAAATCAGCTTGAGTGGCATCAGTGATGTTATGTCTCATTAAAAGTAAGTTAGTAATTTGTTCTTGAGAAATAGTCATCAAATCCGCTTTGGTAATTTGTACATTGATATTACTAACTGAATCACTGCCAGTTAAATATCTTTGGGCGGTTGAAATTGGAATATAAATTAAATCATCAGAGCTACCCATACCCGTACCGCCTTTGCTGGCAGTAACACCAATAACAGTAAATTCCAAATTTTCAATTCTAATTTTTTGACCGGTTGGGTCAATACTTTCGCCAAATAAATCATCTCTGGTTGTTGGACCAAGCACGGCTATTTTAGATATTTTTTGTACCTGAATATTATTTAAAAAACTTCCCAGTTCCATTTCAATATTTTTTACCCGAGCGTAAGCTTCATTAATACCATAAATGCTAGTGTTGGTGTTTGTGCCTTGGGTTGTTTTAACTTGTTTCCTAGATGACACGGTCGGAGCAACTTCTTCTGCGTATTTAATTTGTTCGGCAATAGCCTCGGAATCTTCCAAAGTTAAAGTAGTGGCCGAGCCCATACCGCCTCGCACCACCTGTCCCACGCCTCTTTGCGATCCCGGCATGACTATTAATAAATTTGATCCTAGTGATTGAATATTTGATTCAATGTTAGCAGCCGCGCCTTGTCCAATAGAAATCATAGCAATCACACTGCCAATTCCAATCACAATACCAAGTATTGTTAAAACTGAACGCGACTTATTAGCGGCCAGAGCAAAATATGTTTCTTGAAATAAATCTGAAAATAGCATAAATTTACTTAATTTTTAAACCTTCATAGTTAGAGTTTTTAATTGAAATAATTCTGCCATCTTTTATTTCAATAATTTTGTTAGCATGATCTGCCACATATCTTTCATGAGTAATTAAAATAATAGTGTGGCCTTTTTCTTGGTTTAATTTTTTAAAAGTTTCTAAAACAATATCACCGGTTTTTGAATCAAGATTGCCAGTTGGCTCATCAGCTAAAATTAAGTCCGGCTCATTGACTAAAGCTCGAGCAATAGCCGCTCTTTGCATTTGTCCACCTGAAAGTTGATTAGACAAATGATGCCAGCGTTCTTTTTCAAGACCAACTGCTTGCAGGGCTTCTTCTGCTCTTTGACCACGCTTATCTTTATCCACTTTGTTATCATATAAAAGAGGCATAATTACATTGCGTAATACTGTGGCTCGTGATAATAAATTAAAAGATTGAAAAACAAAACCGATTTTTTGTGAACGAATATCTGCCAATTCATCATCTGCCAATTCAGAAATATCTTTATTATCTAAAAAATATTTACCATTGGTCGGTTTATCTAAAGCTCCTAAAATATGCATTAAAGTTGACTTGCCAGAACCAGACGGACCAATAATTGCTACAAATTCTCCTTTTTTAATTTCAAAATAAACTTCTTTTAGGACAGTTAGAGAAGTTTCGCCTGTTTGGTAAGTTTTACTTATATTTTCACACTTAATCATAAAAATTTCCAAGATACAAGTTCCAATTTCCAAACACCAAACTTATCTTATATGAATAATTTGGAATTTGATATTTGGAAATTGGAGATTATTTGGAAATTGTATCTGGGAAATTGGAGATTTTACCGCAGCATCTTAAGTTCTCCACCAAAACCCGTTTTTTGTGTGTTCTGGCCAGAAGAATTGCTCTGACTGGAATTAGTTGAGATTGTCTGCGTAACAATTTCCTCTCCCTCTCTCAAACCTTCCACAATCTCAATCATTGTGTCATTACTTGATTCAGTTACAACCGTTTTTCTTTGTGGCTGACCATTAACTAAAACCTCAACATAACTATTTGCGCCCATGGTTTTAACTGCAGTTAATGGAGCTAACAACACATTAGATTTTGATTCAATTATAATATTGACACTAACACTCATTGCTGGTTTAATTCTTTCATCTTGCACATCAAAGGCAATTTTAACATTATAACTTACTACACCCTGATTAACGGCCCCCAGAGTATCAACCTCAACTACTTCTCCTGTAATTGACAAATCTTGCACGGCGTCAAAAGTGAGATTGGCTTTTTGCCCAGTTTGAACTTGTGCCACATCAATTTCATTTAAGGTTATTTCGGCAATTTTTTGATTAGTAATTAAAGTGCAAATTGCTGTACCACTTGAGACACTATCACCTTTAGAAGCACTAACTTCTGCTACTTGACCGTCAAACGGAGCCCGAATAAAATAATCAACATAATTATCTTGCGCTTCTAATAAATTATTTTCTTTTTGCCTGACTGATAATT
>CAZVLW010000089.1:0-2974 GCA_964628705.1 uncultured Gammaproteobacteria bacterium | reverse complement strand
TCTTGACACAATCCTCTCTCCTGCGTGAGCAATAATTGGCACAGCGGTACCTGGACGGCCAGAAATAATTCCACCATGCTGATAATGTTCCAAATCTTCCATCGAAATGCCAAGCTTACCAAGTAGTGTTCCGGCTAACTTGCCCGCACTTTTAATTGCATTTTTTATTCCATCTATCATATTACTAATGATATCTTTACCCCAATTCCAAGCATCGCCTGCTAATCCACCAAGCGTACTCGCAATATTACTTGCCAAATTAGATATTGCGGTTGTTACCTTATCTTTTAGGGTTGTGGCAAAACTAATTACTTTGTCTTTTAGCGACTTGAATTTAGACACTACAGTATTTTTCAAATCAATAATTTTAAAAATGAAATTTGCTACCATGAGGTTGATTTTAAGTTTAATGTCGCGAACTAAATCTTTTATAGAATTAATTACCTTATCTTTTAAATCTTTAAACCAACCCAGAATAGCATTAACCATATCCGGAATAATCGACCCACCAACTAATGCGTTGTATAATCCTTTAAAGAAGTTAATAACTCCCTTAACAAACCCTACAACCAAATTAATAACCAATCCAAAAATATTTTTTATCAGCTTCCAAATTGCTACAAAGGTTTCATTGGTTAATTGGAATATCATTTTCCAATCCCCACTTATTATAGCTACGATTAACTTCATTACACTAGCAATTATTTCCCAAATTGCACTAAAAATCCTAATTATAAACGGCAGTATTTTAGCAACAGCGGTTATTATTCCAGTAACAATCGCCAAAACTATAACTAAAACGATACCAATAATCATGGCAAAAGCTTTAAAAAAGGTCTTAATCCCTTCAGCGTGTTCTTTTAAAAACTCGGAAATTTTCTCTCCAAGGTAGCCAAATGCTTCACGTAATTCTTCCATTGCTGGCAATAGAGCCTCCTTTAGTGCCGCCTTAACTTCGCTAAAGACTGGCTTAATTTCGTCCCATATGGGTTCTATAAAAGCCTTGATTCTATCAAACAGGTTGGTAATCCTGTCGACAAATCCCCTAATTGCTTGTTCAGTAGTTGCAAGTTCGGGAGCTTCTATATCCCCAAAAGCAAGCCATTTTTTAGCCAACTCAAACTTATGTTTTAACGGGTCAAGAAACTTGGTTTTAATCCTATTTTTAACCCCTTCAAGAGCGTCTACCCAAGTAGTAGTCATTTCTGGAGTAAATATCCCCGTAGCCAGATAAGTCTTGAAGCTTTGATAAGGCACCATCCATTCTCCGACTTTACCCTCAAATTTACCCTTAACCGTTGTCATAAAACCTTCTATGTGCTGAACCATCGGGTCCAAAATAGCCCCCTTCAAAACCCCCGGTGCATCACGCCAAGTTATTGGAAATGGCGGCTCCGTCCCTTGACTAAGCCTATAAACTAGGTTAACAAATCGTGTTGCCCATTCATCCGCAATTTGTCCAAACCGTTCAAATTGAGTTCTGAACCAGCCAACAATTGGGGAAAATTTCCCCTTAATTGTTGTAACGGCTTCTTCAAATTTTGGTACAAAAAAGTCCGCTATAGCATTTCCCCAATCCTTAATAACGTCAATATTTTTCAAAATTAATCCAATCAACCCTCCAATTACCATACCAACCGCTAAACCAATTGCTAATATTTGGGCAATTGCTCCAATAACACCAATAATAAACCCGGTAAATGTACCCAACAGTGCTCCCAATACACCCCAAATAATTATATGCGCATCAACCCATTCATGTACGTTGCCAAGTGTTTCCACTAAACCATCAAGGATATTGTTAACCCCTTTTAAAATATTTTTTAAAACATCGAATACGCTACCAGCCTCTGTTCCCGCAGTGGTAACACCCAAAATTGTCCTTCTCAAAATACCCAAAGTATCTTCCATTCTATTCCATTGACCCGCAACTGTATCATTAGACTTCGCAATTATATCTCCATAAGCTCTGTCCCATTCTTCAGCTAAAATCTTTGCTGTTTCAGCCCCGTCCAAATTTAGGTCCCCAACGTTTTGCAGTTGCGCCATTATTTCTTTAATTGAAGCCCCTGAGGAGTCAATTACCTTTCCCTGCTTAGTTTGGGCCGTGTTGTAAGCATCAACTGTATCTTTAGCAGCATCAACCCTTTGCTGATATCTCATCATCGTCGCCTCAGCTCTCAAGAAAGTAGCACTGCCCTCCTCACCTTCATCTTTCAAGCTCTCAACCCGCATTTTCGCTGCTTCAAGTTGTCGATTCAAAATAGGAAGCGCGTCATTCTGTTTTTGAAACTCACTGGTCAGTTTGCTTGAAGCCCCAGAAAGCGTAAAGGACCCTTTAGATAAACCGTCAACCTGAAGTCGTCCTTCTTTAATCGCAGTAGCCAAGGTTTTGTAAACAGGTACCCCCGCATTTACCATTTGCCATAACTCTTGTGTTTTAACTTTGGCCATTGAGCTCATTTGCGCAAACGCTCGCCCAACTCTGTTCAATTCATCCATTCCACCGCCCGTGGCCAAAGTAACAGCCATCAATGACTTCATTATCGGAACTAAATCTTCAGCCGAAGTTCCTGTGGCATATAACCTTTTCCCCATTTCAATCACTTGGTCTGTTGGGAAAATCGTTTCCTTTGCTAAATCAACTAAGTCGTCGAGGACCTCTTTCGCCCTTTCAGCGCTCCCTATAAGATATTCAAACCCGACAACGGTTTTTTCAAAATCTGCGGCTGACTTTAACGAAGTTTTAACTAATTGTGTAAGGGCAGCACCAACAAAAAGAGAAGCCCAACGTGCATGCTGAGCTACTTCAGTTAGTTTATCTTTAACTTTTTTCGCAAACCCCTTAACACCATCAGCCGCATTCTGCATCGGCTTAGTAGCCTGGTTGATAAACGTTAAAACGATTGAAATAGATTGTTTTGCTCCAAACATATTTTTTTTAATTAACTTTTGATTTATTCTTTGCTCTATC
>CAZVLW010000088.1:0-3153 GCA_964628705.1 uncultured Gammaproteobacteria bacterium | reverse complement strand
GGGTGTTAAATTCCCCACAAGGACAGTTCTGCGTTAGCAGGACTGTTCTTGGGTGATAAATATCTTGTGCCTTACTTCAAGAACAGTCCTTTAAATATAAAATTTAAAGAACTGTCCTTGTAGCTCCCCTTATCAATCGTAAATTATCTTAATGGTTCAATTCTGGAGAATTGAACCAGAGAAAGGAAAAACTACTCCCCTCCGTTGCTAAGAGATAAAAATCTCCTCTCGCAAAACGAGTAAAAAAATGGATTTAAAACCCCTCTTATAATATAAGAGGGGTATAAAACAACAGATAATTAAATAACTGCTTAATTTATAAAGAAATCATTTCTGTCCTGCTATAAAACCTTTAATATCAACTTTAATATAGTCTTTTACATAACCAAATCCCCTCCCACTACTTAAATTTTTCTCAGCTAAACGATATTTTTCTTTATATAGATCTAATCTGTTTTCAAAATATTCTTTTTCATCTGGAGTCAACTCTTCACCCTTAATCTTTGCCATAATATCCATAAATTTATCTGGATTGTTTATGTTTTGTGCCAAGCCACTTAAATGCCGATAGATTTTTAATCCTGTTTCCTTGCCCCACTGTGATTCAATCTCTTCAGTTTGTTGCGTAACTCTATTACCTTCTTTATTGGTTGATGTTGTTTCTGTTTCTTTTATTTGACTAACTCGGTCATTATTCTGAACTATGGTAGTTTTTTGTTCTCCCCCTGGAATATCTTTACTTTGAGAATAACTGCGCTTAATATATCCATCCTTATCCTGATTGCTTTCTCTATCTGATTTTTCTTTTTCCATTTGCTGTGTTGTGTCTAGCTGTGTGGATGCATGGCTTTCATCTTCTTGCCCTAATGTTTGTTTTGCCTTAAAATCATCCTCATCAAAAGTAAAAGTCTCCGTAGTCCCATCTACATCTCCTTGTTTCGATGAAGTAGAATCCTCACCTTCAGACTCAAAAGTCATGGTAAATCTATTTTTGCTATCTTCTTTTACTGGCTGCTTATTTTCATTTTCATTTCCTGCTTCTTTTTGATTGTCTGAACTATTTGCCTCTTTCTCAGCTGAAGCTTGCTCAGTTGGATTGTCAGCTTGTTGGTTATTTAGTAGCATTTTTATTTTTAGTTTCACTATCTTGGCTTGGTGCTTCTTGAGATTGCTCTTTGGTATCGGCTTTAAGTTCTTTTATAGCATCACTTAAAGCATTAACAGACTGGCTATCACCTAATTCATTACCTTGACCTCCTGATAGCACCACCTTATCTAAGGCATTTAAAATATCTACTTCCTCTGATGTAAAACCTGTGCCTTCGTTTATCTCTTTCACTAAACTGCTCTCCTCTGCTTTTTGCAATATAGATCGGACCGCTTCATCATATCCTGAAGGCCATGACTGCCCTGAATCGCTGAATTCTTTAGCTATTAGGTTATTTAATTTATTTTCTATATCAGTGTCCAATACGTCTTTTAAGCTTTGAATTTCTGGTCTCTGAATATGACTTGCCTCTTGCTCTTGATTGTCTGGCTTATTTTGATAATCTGCTTCTGATTCTGACTCATCTGGAGCTTGCTCAGCTTGGCCATCAGCCTGCCGTCTCTCGCCTTGGGTGTTTATTGTTTGAGATTTATTTTGCGCGGCTGATTCTTGGGAGTTTCGGTCCGCAGTTTCTTGTTTTTGATTTTGATTGCTTGAGGGTGCGCCTGCCTCTCTTGATGTTGTTTTTTCATTTGTTTCAGTCTGCTTGTTTGTGGCGCTGTTTTCTTGTGTTTCTTGGGCTGAGGCATTGTTTTGGTCTGCATCAGCTTCATCAGGTTCATTATTTGTCTGCTCGTTATTGGTGGAGCTATCTGTTGATGAATCAGCTTCACTGCCCGAAGGTTTATTATGCGCCCCTTTAATCATCTTACTCATTACATCGTGGCTGAACTTATCCTGTTCTTGATTAGTTGGGTACTCTGTGCCATCTGCAGTGATATAAGAATACTTTTTCTCGCCCGTATTGTTTCCCTCTCCTATGACTAAAACTTTTTCATTTTGGCCATTATGGCGTATTAAGCGCGGCTCTATTTGATTGGGTTCTGGCGGCTTTTTTGTTTCACCTAAAGCTTTTTCAAATTCATTTATTTTATTTTCAAATGTATCCTTGTTAATTTTTGAACCATCCATTAAATCGTTAAAATGATTGTTATCAAGGGAGTCTTCTCCACCTGCAAGGTAAAGAGTAAATAGTTTGCTTTCAGTCACGCCCAGGCCGTTTAGTTTTGCCAGTTCCCGGGTGTGCTCTTCCATAGCATTAGAGTTAAAGCCCTCCTTAAGTATATCTTCCAATTGGTTGTAATTCATCTCTTGAATGGCTACATTGAAATCATTATTTTCATCAACCAAGTTTGGATGATTTTCATAAATTTGTTTTAATTCCTGTTCAGCTGACTCTTTTACTTCACTGGCTCCATATAAATAATCATTGCTTAATTTATCAATCTTTCTATTTTGTTGTTTATCTATTTCTTGCTGGATTTGATAAATTTTATCTTCAACTGCCTCTTTATTTATACCTTTAACTGCCTCTTCATCTATTTCTTCTTTTAGTGCTTTATCTTCTTGCGATTCAAATTCCACACTGGGCTTATATTTATGCTGGCTTTTATATTTATCAGCTTCTTCTTGTGTCATCTCTTTACCAGTTTTAACATCGTGTTTAGTTGCCTCTACTTCATCTTTGCTATTCACCTCTAAATCAAAAGCAATGGAATTTGGCGTATTAACCCAAGTTTCAGTTAAGGCGCCTGCTATTTTAGAGATAGAATATTTATTGCCTTCTACCCAATTATCAATAGCTTGGTTGCGTGCTTGAGTGTTTTGTATATTAAGAATTTTTTCTGGCAGGCCGACTTTATCTGCATTAGCTTTTGGATTGGCTTTGAGATTATTGGTAAATTTTTCTATTTTATTCTCATCGTATTGAATATATCCCTGATCTTCAGCATATTCTTTGGCGGCTAAAGCGAGTTTGTGTGGATTGTTTAGATCATCACCTTCTAAGCCGTATTTAGCCGCTAAATCTGGATCAAATTTGAATTGGCGGGCAACAGCATGGGTAATGCCTTGCTCATCGCCAACTGTTGCCAAAAGCAGATTGG
>CAZVLW010000087.1:0-3229 GCA_964628705.1 uncultured Gammaproteobacteria bacterium | reverse complement strand
ATTGCCGGTGGCTAATACGGCTGATGAAATGGATTTATTTATGGATGCCGATGCTAGAAATGTTGAAGTTAAAAAGCGTATGGAAGAAATTAAAAAAGATTATACAGTAGAAAAAAGTATTAAACAATATAAAGAAATAATATGCAAGATAAAAGAACAAAAAAAGAAATAATAGATGATTTTGTTAAGTATTGTGAAAAATTAGGGTATGGTTCTTTTGAAGTTGAGGTTATTGATGGTAAGCCATTGAAGATAACAAGCGTTAAACAAAGCGTTAGATTTGATTTGCCAAATGATTTTCAAGATATTTCATTTAAATAGCTTGACAATATTATCTAGATAGTATTATAATATAACTAAATAAACCTACTACTAAAACGAGAGGTTGTTAATTAACAATTTTTCGTTGTTTTATGGGGTTTATACAAAATTTAATAAATAGGTATGCCACAACGCCACAAATTAAAGAGGCGTCTGTTCCGTTTGCGCCGGTAAATAGTACAGTGGCTTTTTCGCAGAATTTATCAAAAGAAGCGCAATTAGAGCAATATAAAAGTTGGACTTATGCCGCCGTTAGTAAGATTGCCAATGATTGCGGTAATGTGGAGATTACTTTAAATAAAATGGATGAGCGGGGGGAGGTTGAACAAGTAGATAAGCATGAAGCGCTTGATCTGCTTGATTTTGGTAACCCATTTTCTACGCTATCGGATATAATTGAAACAACTATAATGTATCAGTTGTTGGCCGGTGATGCTTTTTGGTGGATTATAAAAGATGGGAGTGGAAAACCTGTTGAAATATGGCAATATCTACGTCCTGATTTAATGAATGTAATACCCAGCGCTACTGAATTTATTAAAGGCTATAAATATAATGTACCTGGTGAGGGTAAGGTTATTAATTTTGATGTAGATGATATTATAATGTTTAAAAAGCCAAATCCGTTAGACCCATATCGTGGCTTATCGCCTGTTAAGGCCGCGCAATTCGCTATTGCTACCGATAGCAAGGCCAGTGAGTGGAATTGGCGGTTTTTTCATAATTCAGCCAGACCTGATACGGTTATATCTTTTGAAGATGGATTGACTGAAAGTCAAGCCAAACAAGTCAAGACACAATGGGAAAATATGCATAAAGGCACAGAACACTCCCAAAAAACAGCCTTTATAAGCAAGGGAACTGTTACACAGATTGGTATGTCGCAGAAAGATATGGACTTTTTAGAACAGCGTAGATTTAGCCGAGATGAAATACTGGCTATGTTTAAAGTACCAAAGGCATTATTAGATCCACAAGAAATAAACTTCGCGTCAGCTAATGTGGCTAAGCAGGTTTATATTGAGCAGGTTGTAGAACCTGAAATGAAACGATTATGTAATACATTAAATGAATTTTTGTTACCTTTTTATAATGATGACAGTTTGTTTTTTGACTATATAAGCCCACAAGAAACAGACAGAGAAACACAGCTAAAATCATATGAGATATTAAGTAAAGTGGGTGCTATATCGCCAAATGAAATAAGGCAAATGGAGGGATTGGAGTCTATTGAGGGTGGTGATGATATTAGACCACAAGTTGGAGTAAATCCTGATAATGTGCTTGGAAAGGGAAAGCGATTTAAAAAGAAACATAATATACGGATTAAATCACGCAGTACCACAGCTGAAATGGTTGCCAAGATTAAAAAAGAATTAAAAGGGAGTAAGGCATTTGAAACCAAAAAGAAGTTATTTTTAAAACCAGTCAGTAAGAAGTCTGATCGTGAGTTATTAAAAGAAAAGCTAAAAATTAAGCATATAAAACTACTTGATAAAGATGAACAGAAAATTAAAAAAGAAATAGTTGATTTATTTAAAGAGCAAGAAAAGCAGGTTATAAAACAACTTTATAAAAAAGATGTTGGTGATGTTGATATTGATATTGCCGAAGAAGCGTTAAAATTTAGAAAAAGAATGAAGCCGATAGTTGCTAATTTAATATTATTAGCCGGTAATAGGGCGTTGGGTGATATTGGCGTTGATGAGGAATTAATTATTAGTAGTGCTATTACTACTTATATAGATAAAGAGGGTTTAGAGTTCTGCAAAGATATACAAAAAACTACTAGGGATAAAATAAGCAAACAGATTGCCGAGGGTATTAAACAGGGTGAGGGTACTACCGTAATAGCACAAAGGATTAGAAATGTTTATTCCGAAGCAACTACATCAAGGGCTAATATGATTTCAAGAACCGAAACTGCTAAGGATATTAGTAAAGGTAGCATTGAGGCATGGAAACAAAGTGAGGTTGTAAAAGGGCAGGAGTGGATTACTTTTGACCCATGCCCAATATGTGAACCGCTTGATGGTATTAGCGTTAAATTGGGTGAGTCATTTCCAGGTGGTTATGACAAACCAGGTGATACACATCCAAATTGTGAGTGTGCTTTAATGCCTGTAATTATTACCAAGGCAGAAAGATTAAATAATTTAAAATTAAAAAAAGATAATAAGTAATTCAAATAATATGGAAAGATTAAAAGGTAAAGTAAAAAAATTAAATAAAGAAACAATAACCGTTGTTGCTTCTTCTAATTCACAGGATCGTGATGGTGATGTACTTGATGTTAATGGTTGGGATTTAAAAAACTTCCAATCCAATCCGGTATTGTTATGGTCGCACGATGCCCATAGCTTGCCTATTGGTAAGGTATTAGATGTTCATGTTGAGGGTAATGACTTAATAGCCGAAGTTAAGTTTGCCGAGCATGATTTCGCCAAAGATGTAGAAAAGCTTGTTCGGGGTGGCTTTTTAAATACCACATCAGTTGGCTTCATGCCATTGGAAACAGACGAAAGAGATAATGTTTCCTCGAGGCAGGAACTATTAGAGTTATCGTTTGTGAATGTTCCGGCCAATCCTGAAGCTACTGTTAGGCGTGAGTATAAAGAGTTTCAAGCTAAGGTAAAATCACTTGAGGAAAAAGAAGATGAAGCAAAAAAGGAAGAAAAAAAGGAAGAAAAGGTTATTGAGGAAAAATCCGGTAGAATTATCAGCGAAAAGAATAGAAATATATTAAGGATTGGAAAGGATGCATTATTATCAAGTGTTGATGCTATTGATGAGTTATTGGAAATATCAAACCCTGAAGCTAAATAAGTAGAAGTGCCTGATAAAAAGGGCATTGTAGATAAACCTAAAACGGTAGGTAAGAAATTTAATAAAAATTTACGCCTAGCCA
>CAZVLW010000086.1:0-3270 GCA_964628705.1 uncultured Gammaproteobacteria bacterium | reverse complement strand
CCACTGACACCTTAGCCAATATGTCTTTTAGCCCCGCTATGCCTAATTGCTCTATGTCAGCATAGGTTTGGAGAAACCATTGGGCATTACCATCACTTTGATTATTTATAGCCTGATGAGCATCATGTGTTAATCTTTTTTCCAAAGTTGCAGCAAAGTCAGTATGCTGCACCATACTTTCAGCACTTTTAGCTTCACCCACTGACACCTTAGCCAATATGTCTTTTAGCCCCGCTATGCCTAATTGCTCTATATCAGCATAGGTTTGGAGAAACCATTGGGCATGAGCACCACTTTGATTATTTATAGCCTCATCAGCATAATTTGTTAATCCTTTTAACAACACCTCTCTAAACCTCTCATCTTCCACCACCTTTTCCCAGCTCATCTCTTTTGCTTCACCTGCTATAGTCACCTCTATTTTTTTCTCCAACACATCTCTTAAAGCAAAAATAGCTTTATCTAACTCAGTTATTTCAAGCTCTTTATTTTCTCTACTCTCACTACCTGGTACACCTGTCAACGGGTTTCTATATTTATATTCAGCCTTTTTTTTTAATTCTTTTATATTTTTCATTGATTTGGCAATAAGTTATGTATTTTTGATCATTTTAATGATTAGGGGGATGAACTTATCAACAATTTTGATATGCATACGATTTATTTTATCATCCGGAATATGTAGTGTTTCTATAGGTGCTCCTTTTAGATCTCCCCAATTAGATACTATATCTTGAGTGTCAGAGCCTGCGCCTATGGCTAAAAATGATGTTCTTTTTAGGGCAGCAGTTTCCTGAAATATTTTTTTTAATTTATTTACTTCACCCTGACCATCAGAAATAACGATAACAGGTACAATTGGTTTAAGTCTTTGATGTTGGCCATTTTGTTCCTCTTGTTTTAAATATTCAATAGTATTATTTAATGCTTCCGCATCGGCCGTTGAGCCACCACCAATGTTTTTTGCTGTAAAATAAAGTTGCGCTATTAATTTATCATCTATTTCATTGTCATCAAATTGTTTTCTTAACTGTGCTTCTTGTGCAAAAGTGATTACGGAAAGATCAAATAATTTTTTGTTACCGCTTCGCTCTATTTTGTTAATCTCTTTTTTAGCCCTTTGGTATGCTCTATTTAATCCTTCAGTTATAATCAATTCTGCTAAAGCCATACTTTCAGCTTTATCGTTCATAGAGCTAGAGTGATCCAGTAAGTATAAAAGTTTTGTCGTAGCGATGGTTTTTTCTTTTTTCCTTTCCTCAAATAAATTTGGTTCTATATTTCCATCTTTAATTTCTCTAAAATAAGCAGGTACTTTATCTGCAGGCAGTTTGCCATGTGCTTCTTTGGTAGAGGTAAAGGGTTTAAGTTTCTCCATTAAAGCTTCATATATTTTATCTGATACATATGATATTTCACTTTCTGCCGTTTTTGTTGCTTGTTCATAATCTTGTAATTCCTCCATACTTATGCCGAGTAGTTCCGCCTTTTTTATTTGAGAAGCCCTGTGTCGTTGCTCTCTTTTCATAATATCCTTTATTTTTGCTAGACGTGCCTTATTATCTTGTTTATTAAAATCATCAGATGTCGTTGTTTGTGATTCTTTTCCTTTGCCCCCATGCTCATCTTCGTTTTCATCTTTATTACTACCTTTATTTTGTTCTTTATCTAAAATATTTTTAGTACCCTGGCTCGCAATATCTTCTACTTCTTGGTCTTTGGGATCAAGTGGTTTTGGTGTAATCCTTTCATTTTCTATTCTATCTAATATTTTATTCAATATATCAGCCTGCTCTTCAGCTGGTAAGTCTTTAAATTCGGTTGTCTTTTGGGGCTGTTTTGAATCATTTTCATTATCTTCACCACCGCTATCACCTTCTTGATCATCTTTTTCACCCCCCTTTTCTTCCTGTTTGGGGGATTCAGAGGATGGTGTGCCACTTGTTTGACTGTGATTTGATCCAGATTGGTTAGATTCATCTTCAGATTTCTTTTGTTGTGTTGTTTTTTCTATATCTTTTTCGAGTAAACGCAAAAACGCTGCTCTAATCCCTAAATATGCTTTTTTAATTTTATGATCACGTATCCATTTAATTCTCTCTTGCGGCGTATATAAATCACGCAGCCCCTCAACTGATTGTAGTTCTTTAAAATTATTTTGAATATTTTTTAACTCTTCCACCACCTCTTTATCGGCAAAGCCGGGTTTAAGCCATACATCAAAGCCGCCTTCGCCCCAATCTTTATCATCAGGCAGAGAAGCATTTTTTAAAACCAGAGCTTCTTTAAGTTGGCTTGACAAGAGCAATCCAGAATTTTCCATAATTGGTTTTTTGGTGGGGGGAAATATTTCTTGATTTAAGCTATCTAACCCCTTTTTTGCATCTTCAGCAAAGGTTTTATTGGGGTATTTTTTTTCGTATGACTCTAACCATATATCTGTCACAATATTATGTAAATCTTTTACAAATGGCAGATTGGTTAGATATGGTCCAAAAGAAATACCTTTAGCCATTCGTTTTAACGCTTTTTGAGTTAGTGGATGCTGAGTCCCTTTTTTAATTTTTTGTGTTATTTTTTCTAAACTTTCTTTATCAATTGGTAGGTGGGTTAAAATAGGATGGTGGGTATCAATTTCATGTAAAAATGCATCAAATACTTGTACTTCACCAATGTGATGACCAGCTTCATGCGCGATCCCGCCTTTAAATATATTGATAAATTTCTTTTTTTCTTCGGCACCTATATTTTTAGGTAGCATAGCAAAATAACGAGGATAATTTAAAATTCTATTTCTAACGACATTTTGAGTTTGCCAGCATTCACCGGGCTTTATTTCAAAGTTAGACCCCATGACTTGTTCAAACTCTTTTGGTAAAAATTCATTAGGGTTCACTAACTCATAATTTTCTTGATTTTCCTTTCCTAACATTATATTTGCCCAACGTTCTTTCTGTTCCTTGATTATATTTTTAGGTTCTTTTTTATCTTTCAGCTCTGGGGTTTTGTTTTTTTCTGTCCCTAAATTTAAAAACTCACCTTTATTTAACATATGATTTTAATTTAATTTTTTACTATTTTAATAAATTAATTTTAATACTCCCTAGGTGGTATATCTATATCCATTTTATTTTCCCCACCCCCGTCATCTCCTTGTTTAGCTTTTTGACTGGCTTTTTTATGCTCTTCTCTGGCACGTTTGTCTTCAAGCATAGGGATAAGTTGTTTTATAGAGTTAATAGTCCAGATAAATAATTGGGCATTAAAACC
>CAZVLW010000085.1:0-3271 GCA_964628705.1 uncultured Gammaproteobacteria bacterium | reverse complement strand
GGGATCTAGCACCTAAGAACAGTCCTGCTAACGCAGAGATGTCCTTGTGGGGAATGACTAAGTTTTAGCAAATAATTTTTCTTTCCTCACTAAGTGAGGGGCGATGTCTTGACAAAGTCGGGACAGAGAGGAGGGGTAAAACGGCTTAATTGTTTATTATCCCCCACCTACCATATCCATAAACTTTTTTTCATCTAAAATATTAACTCCCAACTGTTTAGCTCGCTCATACTTTGAACCGGGATTTGCGCCAGACACTAAATAACCAGTTTTATTTGAAATCTGGCCAGCTACATAACCGCCTAATTGTTGGATTTTTTCTTTGGCTTGTTGGCGGGTAAAATGATTTAAACTACCGGTTAATACAAAAGTTTGGTTTGATAATTTACCTTGCTTGGCAGTGGATGATAAATAAGTTGTAGCTAAGCGCACCCCTGAATTAAACATCTTTTTGATTAAATCTATATGGCGCTTATCTTGAAAATAATCATAAATACTTTTTGCTACCACCGGTCCGATATCATTTACCTGCTCAAAATCATCGGCCTTAAATGCAGTTATGCTTGCCATAAAATTTTTATGGTTCAAGTTGGGTTGACGATGATATAAAAATTTGGCTAAATCAAGCGCGGTTTGCTGACCTACATTTCTAATGCCAAGTGAAAAAACAAATCTATGCAAAACTATTTTTTTTGAGTCTTGGATAGCTTGAATTAAATTTTGTGCGGACTTTTCAGCAAATCCCTCCAATGGCTCTAAGTCGCCTTGTTTGAGATTGAAAATATCTGCTGCGTCTTTAATCAAAGCGTTATCCAATAGCTGGTCAATAATATTGGGGCCTAAGCCGTCTATATTAAAAGCAGGGCGTGAAACTAAATGATAAAGTTTTTCTTTATTTTGGGCAAAACAATTTGGGTTGCTACAACGATAGACTGCCTCACCTGACTTTTTTTGAATAGCCGACCCGCAAACTGGGCAGTTGCTGGGCAGGTAATATTTTTTCTCATTACCACTTCTCATTTTAGGTAACACCTTGACGATATCAGGGATAACATCACCAGCTTTTTGAATGACCACAGTATCACCCACTCTGACATCCAATCTGTTAATTTCATTTTGGTTGTGCAGAGTAGCGCGGCTAACGGTTGAGCCAGCCACTTTGGTGGATTTGAGATGCGCAACTGGAGTTAAAGCGCCGGTGCGCCCAACTTGGACTTGAATATCTTCAACTACGGTAGTGGCTTGTTCTGCGCTGAATTTATATGCCACAGCCCAGCGCACTGTTTTGGCAGTGCGGCCCAACTCTTGTTGCCTGGCAAGAGAACTAACTTTAGCTACTACACCATCAATTTCAAAATTTAACTTTTCCCTTTGCTGGGCAACTTTTTCAAAATATCCCTTAATCTCATCTGCACTGTCCACCACCTTAAAACTGCGCTCTACGGGCAAACCAAGATGCTGAAGGTATTGAAGCAGTTTAAACTGGCTGGAAAGGCCTAAATTAAACGGACTGGGGTCTGAAATAGAATAAAAATAAATATGCAAATCCCTATTGGCTGCCACTTGAGGATCAAGCTGGCGAATAGTGCCAGCTGCTGCATTTCTGGGGTTGGCAAATTGAGTTTGGTTATTTTTTTTAGCGTATTGGTTCAGTTTTTTAAAACTATCTATGGGCATAAAAATCTCACCGCCCACTTCTATATCAACTGCCTGTCTAAGCTTGAGCGGCAAGCTGGCAATAGTTTTAACGGTATGGGTTACATCTTCACCCACTTGGCCGTCTCCTCTGGTGATGGCTTGATAAAATAATCCTTTTTTATAAATACAAGATATATTTAAGCCGTCAATTTTCATCTCACAGGTATATGCTATTTTTTTTGTTTGGTCTAATTTAAGAAATCTTTTTATTTTTTTATCAAATTCAACCACCTCGTCCCATAAAAAAACATCTTCCAGCGAATATTTAGGGATTTTATGTTTAACGCGCTTAAATTTGCCTAATGCCTTTCCGCCAATACGCTGAGTGGGAGAGTCAGCAGTAATTAAATCAGTATGTGCGTTTTCTAATTGCTCTAATTCAGCTTTAAGTGAATCGCGCACAGCATCTGAAACAATCGGTTTATCTAAGACATAATAAGCATAATCAATCTCGCGCAATTGTTTTTTAAGTTTAGATACACGTTTAGTGTATTGTTTCTTAGGCATAAAATAAACCAAACAAGGATTAATAATAAACTGTTTAATTATTATGATTTGTTGATTGTTGGCTGTTATCTGTTAATTGTTATTAATTGTTGCTTTATTTTTATTATACAAAATCCCACCTTAAATTACAAGGTGGGATAAAGCTTAATTTTATCTTAAATTAGCTAAAAAATTAGAGAATTGAATCTTTGGTAGCAGCGTGCAGACCAGCATCGTAGTCGCCCACTCCGCCTTCAAGGTAAAAATATAAAATATAGTCATTCCCATTTTTAACATAACTATAATCGCAAATACCAGTTGAGATCCCTGTGCAGGAATCTGATGTTTCAGCACTTATTTCAGACGGATCACGCGGAACTGAATACATAAAAACAGGCGACTGTGGCGATGAGCCATCAGTAAAACCTAAAGCTGAATCATCTAAAACCAAATGCCCATCAGTGCCCAAGGCAATGGGATTGCCTCCGGCATCTCCTTGAGGGTAGTCTAAATTGTCAGTAGAATACAAATGCAGTGCGGCTCTGATTTGATTGATATTTTCCATTCTTTTGGCGTCCCGCGATTCGCGCTTGGCTTTATTTAAAGATACCATAGTCACATTAGCGATTAATGCAAAAATAGCAATCACCACTAAAAGTTCAATTAAGGTAAAGCCTTTTTGTTTGTGCATATAAATAGATTGTGAATAAATAATGCTATATATAAATTATAGCATATTTATAAAAATGGTGAAAATAAATTTAACCCACTTAACTTTTTTGCCTCTTTGCTTATCTTTATCATCTTTGACTTGTCGTGAGCTCTACTTTACAACAACTTAATCAATCCCCACAAGGACAGTTCTGCGTTAGCAGGACTGTTCTTGGGTGTTAATTTCCTTGCACAAGGACATCTCTGCGTTAGCAGGACTGTTCTTGGGTGATAGATCCCTTTACACCTCGCTCAAGAACAGTCCTTTAAATATAAAATTTAAAGAACTGTCCTTGGCTCGCCCCTCGCCAAGCAAGGAAGGAAAGAAAAATTACTTGCTAAAACTTAGTCAATCCCCACAAGGACATCTCTGCGT
>CAZVLW010000084.1:0-3287 GCA_964628705.1 uncultured Gammaproteobacteria bacterium | reverse complement strand
CCTTCCCCACAAGGACAGTTCTGCGTCAGCAGGACTGTTCTTAGGTGTTAAATCCTTCCCCACAAGGACAGTTCTGCGTTAGCAGGACTGTTCTTAGGTGTTAAATCCTTTACTTTACTCAAGAACAGTCCTTTAAATATAAAATTTAAAGAACTGTCCTTGATTGATATAATTAACAATTTTCTAACCCCTGTATATATTTTCTATATGCCTTTCTGTCTGTTAATTCAGGTTTAATAGAATTTAAATAATCACTATAATCTTGAACTGTCATATTATACAATATAACTTCTTTTTCACATAAAGTACCCCCTCTCAAACCCAAATAATCCAATAAACTAGACCAAATATAATCAAAGCTGTTATGTAGCAACTTATCCACCAAAGGATTTAAATGCACATAAGCAGATAAATATAATAAATCTGAACTATCATCCACAACTCTTTGCCTAAAACGACCTTGCCAAAGCGGCCCCACATTGCTATATCATTTATTAAAATATAAACTATAACTAGTATGCAAACCTTGTATAAATTTAAAAATGGGCATCTCAGTATTTTGCCTAAGCACTAAATGTATATGATTGGGCATTAAACAATAACAAATTAAACTTACATTATATTTAACTTTATATTCTCTTAAACTAAAAATATATTTACTATAATCTTGTTTATCTTTAAAAACAGCTCGCTTAGAAACTCCGCGATTATAAATATGATAGTAAGCACCTTGATAATATTCTCTATTTTTTTCTATACCCATATATATTCCACAAGGACAGTTCTGCGTTAGCAGGACTGTTTGCACAAGGACAGTTCTGCGTTAGCAGGACTGTTCTTAGGTGTTAAATCCCTCCCACAAGGACATTTCTGCATTAGCAGGACTGTTCTTAGGTGTTAAATCCCTCCCACAAGGACAGTTCTGCGTCAGCAGGACTGTTCTTAGGTGTTAAATCCCTCCCACAAGGACAGTTCTGCGTTAGCAGGACTGTTCTTAGGTGTTAAACCCTTCCCCACAAGGACATTTCTGCATTAGCAGGACTGTTCTTAGATATTAAACCCTTGGTGCCTTATTTAAGAACTGTCTTTTAAAATATCCTCACCTTCACAAACTCATCACAAACATCTCCAGATAAAGCCGTGCCTCAGCCCCTTTTTTCAACTCGCCATCAATATGAAACAAACGCTCATATATTTTTTTCAGCTCACTTTTATTATATTTAGCCGCCTGCGGTAAACTTTTTTTTACCACAAACGGATGTAAATCAAGACTTTTAGCAATTTCACGATGATCACCTGAAATATGCTCCAAAGCGTCTTTTACTTGCACTATTATCCTAAACTGCCGAATCATCATAGTCAGTAAATACAACGCATTGACACCTGAATCCAACTGGTCTTCCAACAGCTTCAAAGCTCGCTGTTTATCTTGATTGGCAATGGCATCAGTTAGATTAAAAATATTGTCATCTAATTTAAACAAAGTACTGCTCTCAATATCTGCCTCCTCAATACGCTTGCCTTGTTTTACAGCGACCAACTTATCTATCTCATTTGCCAGGGCCCATAAATTGCCGTCTGACTTTGAGCTAAGCATAGCCGCCCGCCGGCTATCAATATCCGATCCTTTGTTTTTTACTCTTTGCACTACCCACTTGGTTAGATTTTGGCTGTCCAATATATTGAATTCTTCTTTTACTTTAGAGCCATTTAAATATTTATACAAAGCGCTTTTTTTATCCACCTTTTCATCCCAAAAAATTACCACATTGCTTTGCTGGCCGTTTCTAAATTTGCCCTTTTTTAAAATATCCAAAACCTGCTCTTGGTAATGCTTGGTCTGCTTAAACACATTTTTAACCACCACCATTCTTTTTTTAGCCAAAAATGACTGGCTGGCAATGGCTTTATTCAACTCATCAATGGATTTGTCTTCTGCGTCAATTTGAGCTAAATTTAAACCAGACTTATCAACTTCTTTGATAAATCTATGCTTTAAAATTTTCAGCTTTTCCATTGAACGAAAACTGTCTTGGCCATGAAGAAAAATAAGCATAAAACTAATTTAAGTCTTATTTATATTGATTGTCTAAATAAAAAATCAATCTATACACACTAAAAATAACATATTTACCTAATATAAACAAAACTTGACAAAATTTATAATTTATATTAAAATATCATAATACTCAAAAAAAATAAACTAAATAAACCCAAAGGAGGAAAAAAATGAAAAAAATCACAATTTTAATCGTTATTTTTTCTTTTTCTCTGTTTTTATTTTCTTGTAACCCAAAAGTGGTTACAAAAAAAGAAAATGGAGCGGATATAGTAGAGGCAAGCTCCTCTACTTCAGAAAAAGAAATTAAAGAGCTAGGGAAATATCGTCAAAGAATGGCTGACTCACAGGTGAAATCAGCCATCGCTGAAGCTATTAGGTTGGATTCCCAAGGAAAATATGAGGGGAATATAGACCTATCGCGACTACTGGAAATCCAAAACACCACCAGTAGCCAACCTGGCGACAATGTCCGCAAGGAAATTGATCATGATAACCGCCACTCCAATTCATCCCACTCTAACTCTAATCTGCCCGGATTCACGAAAATAAATGGGGTTTATTTCTATGATAAATACGACCCCGAACACAGGGCGCCACTCTCTGAGTGGAATGCCAAGAGAATATTAAGAAATCCTGAAGGAGACTTTGCCACATATTGGTTTGGCAAAGTAAGGAAACTATATAATAAATAAAAGTGGACTTCGGTCCACTTTTTTTATTATACTAAATAATAAAACTATGCAGCTGTATTAAATATCACATCAAATATAAAATTAGTAATAGCATAAGCAAACAAAACCACCACTAAACCAATCACCGCATTTTTAATATTGCTCTTAGCTTTGCCAACTGTATCCTCATTGCCACCGGCTGTCATCCACCTAAACCCAGCCACTAATATCATTATAAAAAATATTATGACCAATAAACCTAAAGCACCCTTAATTACCAAAACCACTACATCTACAGGAGAACTTTGTGCTGGCAAACCAGCCTTATCCTGCACGGTACCCAACTTACCCTTAATAACACTCCCTAAATCCGCCATTGCCGGACTGGCAAATACCATCCCTGCACAAACTAATAGTAATAAAAATAAAATGCTCTTTTTAAATAAATTGATTTTCATACAATAAATAGTTTAATGGTTTAATATCTCACAAGGACATCTCTGCGTCAGCAGGACTGTTCTTAGGTGTTAAATCCTTCCCCACAAGGACAGTTC
>CAZVLW010000083.1:0-3368 GCA_964628705.1 uncultured Gammaproteobacteria bacterium | reverse complement strand
AAACTCCGTATTGAGGCGGGCAGACCCGCCCAAAACTCCGTATTGAGGCGGGCAGGCAATTAATAAGTAACCAAATAAAGTTTGTTATACAATAATAGCCCCTATGAATGCTTATATAGGGGTAGGTTAAATAATTTTAGTTGTAGCATAATTGTAGCTTAGAATTTTGTGCGTGTCAATTTGAATAATAAGGCAAAGAGTGTTTAAATAAAAAGGTAAACAAAAATAGAAATAATTAAAATAAAATAGATTGGAGGTTAAAATATGTGTATGGTTGGAGGCATTGTAGCTAGGAAGTATAATCCACAAATTGTTGAAGATTCAATTACTATGATGCAGTTTTTACAATCACGTGGACAAGAGGCGAGCGGAGTGGCATATTCGGATGGTGAACGAGTTTGGATAGAAAAAGGTTTGGGTACTGTAGAAAATTTTTTTTCGCCAGAAGTGATAACTGATATTAATAACAAGCGTCCATTTTCTATAATTTGTCATAACCGTTATTCCACCACCGGAGCCAAGTCATCTTTAAATGTTCACCCTTTTTGGCTTGAGGGTCCAAGTGGGAGAGTGGCTTTAGTGGTTAATGGGGATACTCCTTCTTTAGATAAAAAAAAGGAGCAGATGAACAAAAATGGTTCTATCTTTTTTACAGATAGTGATACAGAATATGCTCTAAAATACATTGTTGAGAAAGCTGAGCGCAAGTATAGAAACATTTTAGTTGGTATTAAGGATTATATGTTGAATGTAAATGCTTCTTATTCTGCTGCGTTAATACTTAGGGAAAAGCTTTTTATTTTTAGAGATCCTTATGCCAATAGGCCTTTATTTTGTGGTTATAAAAGTGGTGATTTTGTTTTTGCTTCAGAAGATAGTGCTTTAAAAAAAATTGGGGCACACGAGATTCAAGAAGTTAAAGCCGGAACAATTATTGAGGTGGGTATAAACGGAAAGATAAAGGAGCATGAAGTTTTTTCAAGATATTTTTGCCAAAAAAATCGAGCTAAATGTATTTTTGAGTTTATTTATTTTGCGCGACCGGAAACTAATTTAGGCGAAGATATGAATTGTGCCTATGGGCGGCAAAGATTAGCTGCTAAATTATATCAGATTTGTAATGTTAGGCCCGATGTTGTTTTTCCAGTACCCGATTCAGGCAATCAAGGAAGTGTTGGCTATGCTATTGCATCAAATTCGCACTTGCAGATTATTTTAAATAAAGATTCGAGCATAGCAAGAACTTTTATTATGCCCGATCAGGGAAACCGAGAGCTAAAAGCTAGGTTAAAATATAATCCAATTGTGAATTTGATTAAATGTTATGGTTATGAAAAAATTATGGTAATTGATGATAGTATTGTACGATCGACTACAATGCGGGCTATCATTCAAATGTTGCGTATAGCTTTGAAGCAGATAGAGTGGAAAGTTAGAATTATAGTAGGTATTTTATCTCCGCCCATAAAACATCCATGCTACTACGGAATTGATATGAAAAGCTATCATGAAATAGCGGCAGCAAATAAAAATATAGAAGAAATTCGGAAGTATATTGGTGCTGACGAATTGTATTATTTATCATTAGAAGGGTTGGATGAAGTCATAGAGGAAATGGGGGTTAATCCAGATGATTTTTGTAAGGCATGTTTCAACGGGACATATCCTATTTTCCTAGATTAAAAAAATAAAACCGGTGAACGAAAGATTCATCGGTTTTTTATATTATGGTAATTTTTTTATAAATTATTTTTTGTGAGTTTTATTGCTTTTTAAGTTCTTTAATTTCGTCTCTAAGTATGGCGGCTAGTTCAAAATGTAATTCCTTGGCGGCCCGCTTCATTTCTTCTTGTTTGTGTTGGATTATTTTTTGCAGAGGCTGATTTTCTCCAGAAATATCTAAATTTAAAGTTTGTTTTTTTTGACGTGTTCTTGATTTGTTTTTTTGTTTATGTGGGGTGATGCCGAATTCTTCAAGGATGTTAGTGATATTTTTTTGAATTGTTTTAGGTGTGATATTGTGTGTTTTATTATAGGCAAGTTGAATTTTTCTCCTGCGTGTAGTTTCCTCAACGGCTCTTTTAATGGAGCCGGTAATTTCATCAGCATAAATCAATACTTGTCCGTTTATATTTCTAGCTGCACGGCCAATAGTCTGGATTAAACTGGTTTCGTTTCTTAAAAAACCCTCTTTATCAGCATCTAAAATAGCCACTAAGGAGACTTCAGGAATATCCAGCCCTTCTCTTAGTAAGTTAACACCGACTATTACGTCAATTTTGCCTTGCCGCAATTTATGGATAATCTCAATGCGTTTAATAGTTTTAATGTCAGAATGGAGGTATGCCACTTTGATTTTTTGATTAACCAGATAGTCGGTCAAATCTTCGGCCATGCGTTTAGTCAGCGTAGTAACAAGTGTTTTTTCATTTTGTTGCGTGCGTTTTTTTATCCTTGCTAAAAGATCTTCAACTTGTGATAGCTGTTTTTTAGATTTGTTATTTTTATTTACCCCGGTAATTGGCTGGATAATAATTTCAGGATCAACTAAGCCGGTGGGCCGTACAATTTGTTCTACAATTTTATCTGATTGCGTTATTTCTTCTTCGGCCGGTGTGGCTGACATATAGATGATTTTATCTATTTTTTTGCTAAATTCGTGATATTTTAAAGGACGGTTGTCACGCGCTGAAGGTAGCCGGAAACCGTGTTCAATTAGTGCATCTTTGCGTGCTTTGTCGCCGTTATACATACCGCGTATTTGCGGTAGAGTAACATGCGACTCATCAATAATGATTAGAAAGTTATCATAGCTATAGTGGAAATAATCCAGTAGGGTGTGAGGAGCTTCTCCGGGCTGGCGGCCATCAAAATGGCGTGAGTAGTTTTCAATGCCATTGCAATAGCCGATATTTTTTATCATTTCCAGATCATAGTTGACTTTTCTTTTTAGGCGCTCATACTCCAAAAGTTTATTTTTAGATTGAAAATATTTAAGGCGTTGGCGTAATTCTTGTTTGATAGTTTTAAAAGCAGACTCTCTTTGTTGAGGTGTGGCCACGTAATGTTCAGCTGGAAATATCCATAAATCTTGTTGTTGACTGACAATTTTTTTTGTAATAGGGTCAATTTTTTCTATGTTTTCAATTTGGTGAGTAAGAGTGACGCGATAAATCATTTCTTCATTAGCTGGCATAACTTCTAAGGTTTGGCCGCGTAGTCTAAATTTTGCCAAATCTAAATCACTCTTAGTTCTTTCAAATTGCATTTCAATAAATTGTTGCATCAATTGCCAGCGATCAAGTGTCTGGTTTTTTTTAAGATGGAGGACAATTTGTTCATAAGTTTGCGGAGAACCCAAGCCATAG
>CAZVLW010000082.1:0-3496 GCA_964628705.1 uncultured Gammaproteobacteria bacterium | reverse complement strand
CACTATAAGCATACCTCGCATCTTTACCTTTTTGCAATTTATACAATGGCGGCTCAGCAATATAAATATGACCATGCCTAACCAATTCCGAAAAATAACGATAAAACAAAGTTAACAGCAAAGTTCTAATATGGGCCCCATCTACATCCGCATCAGTCATAATAATAATTTTTTTATATCTTAACTTATCTATTTCAAATTGTTCCCCAATATTCGTGCCTAAAGCAATAACCAATGATTTTATTTCATTATTGGACAACATTCTATCCAACCTAGCTCTTTCTACATTTAAAATTTTACCGCGCAGAGGCAAAATAGCCTGAGTTTCCCTATCTCTACCCATTTTAGCAGAACCACCAGCCGAATCCCCCTCTACAATATATAACTCCGATTTTTCCGGATCACGCGAACTACAATCTGCCAATTTGCCGGGTAAAGTCATTCCCTCTAAAGCACCTTTTCTAATAATAGACTCCCTGGCCGTTTTAGCCGCTCGCCTTGCTTGAGCAGAAAGTAAACATTTACCAATAATTTTCTCAGCATCTCTGGGGTGCTCTTCTAAATAAATCGTCAATGCTTCACTAAAGACGTTTTCTACTGCTTGACGCACTTCTGGATTACCTAACTTGGCTTTAGTTTGCCCTTCAAACTGTGGCTCAGCCACTTTAACTGAAATCACCGCAGTCAATCCTTCACGCACATCCTCACCAGTCAGATTTTCATCCTTCTCCTTCAAAATATTTTTACTACGAGCATAATTGTTCAAAACTCTGGTCAATGCCGTTCTAAAGCCAACTAAATGCATACCCCCTTCAGGATTATAAATATTATTAGCAAAAGTATAAACCGACTCTTTATAATCATCTACATATTGAAAAGCAACTTCTACCTGCACCGGTTTTTGCTGGCTAGCATAAGCATCAGCATTACCGTTTTGTGCTGGATCATATTCCCGCTCTACATAAAAAACATTCTCATGCTTGGTTTGATTATTTAAATTTAAATGAGTTACATAAGATTTAATACCGCCTTCAAAGTAAAACTCATAAAACTTTTTATCTTTATCACCCCTTTCATCAAAAATCTTTATTTTGATGCCCTTGGTTAAATATGCTTGCTGGCGAAGATGGTCTAAAATGGTTTGCCAGCTAAATTCCGTTGTTTCAAAAACTTCATCATCTGGTTGAAATGTGATCTTGGTACCATGCAATTTAGTTTTACCCACCGAACGCACTCTTCTTTTTGGCTTGCCATAGTTGTATTCCTGCAACCAAATTTTTCCATCTTTAAAAATTTCTGCCTTCATATACTTAGATAACGCGTTTACCACAGACACGCCCACTCCATGCAATCCGCCAGAAACCTTATAACCGCCCTGTCCGAACTTACCGCCGGCATGTAGCTTCGTCATAACCACCTCAAGAGCAGAAACCTTGGCAATCTTATGCTTATCCACCGGTATTCCGCGTCCATTATCAAAAACTTCCACTTTATTATCAGGCAACAAGGTAATTACTATTAAATTAGCAAAATCCGCCATTGCCTCATCAATACCATTATCTACCACTTCCCACAACATATGGTGTAGCCCGGCAGTCCCTGTTGAACCAATATACATACCCGGTCTTTTTCTCACTGGATCCAGGCCCTCTAAGACTGTAATTTGTGCGGCCTTATAATCACCTTTTGAGTGCTTTGGCTGGGTTTTTGCTTGTTTGGCCTTATTTTGTTTTTTTTCCTGAATAGCTTTGCCACGTGAAACTTTACTCTTAGTGGCGCTTGAAGATGTCTTTTGCTTGGTAGTATTCTTTTTTATAGTTTTCTTTTTTGACATATTCCAAATGTTAAATAATAAATGGTTAAATAATTAGATAGTCCTTACTCCTTACTTCTTACTTCTTACTCCTTACTACTTATTTCTTACTTCTTACTACTTACTTCTTATTTCTTACTACTTACTTCTTATTTTGAGATTAATATTGCTAAAACCCCCACCCCCTTAATTCAGCTCCAAATTTACTTTTTAACTGAGCTAAAATCTTTTTCTCTATTTTATTTACCTCTTCGTCCTTTAATGTCCTGTCTGCCTGATAAACTATTCTGAAAGCCAAACTTTTTTTGTCTTGCAGATTAAATTCTGACAGAAAATCAACTCGTTGAATCAATTTATCCATAGCTTGCACAGTCTGCTTAATATCCCCCCATCTTATTTGCCAATCAAGTTCCAGCGCCATATCTCTTTGAATAGTTGGAAATTCTGGCAATGGCTGATATTTAATGTTTAATTCATTTACATTCTTATTCATATAAGCCACCAACTTGTCCCAAGTAATCTCAAAAATAGCCACGCTTCTATTTTTTAAATCAAATAAATTATATACTTGCTGATTTAACTCGGATATAAAACCAATCACCTCGCCATCCAATAAAATTTTACTCCGCCCCCCAGTCTCTGAGATTATATTGCTGGACATATTTAAACCCTGCCACGCTTCATTTCTGCCAATTTCTTTAAAATCTAAAACTTGGGCAATATTTAACCAATCAGCCAGACCTTCAAGCGCCCCTTTGGCCTCTAAAAATGCATTCTTATCTTTTGCTTTACAAACCACAGCCGCTGAAAGCATTTTTTCTTGGAAAACTGAATCGTCGTCGCCATCCAATTCAGCCGGCTTATTAACAAATGCTCTCGCCAATTCATATATTTTAAAATTATCATAAAATCTTAAATTATCTTCAACCTGCTTAATTAAATTAACAGTCAAAGTAGGCGTTAAATATTTCATATTTTCAGCTGGCGGATTGGCTATCTGCATTAATAAATTTATATTTAAACCAAAATGCTTAATATATTTATCCTCAATCCAAGGATAACTAAAAACCTCGTGCATACCAGTATTTAAACTCAGATAATCTTTTACTCTTTCTTCTAAATCAAACTCCAACTGATATACTGATTTAGTCAAATTAACCTGTTCATCTTTTTCCTGCAATTTATTATAACCATAAATACGCGCTACTTCTTCTACTATATCCTCAGCTATACTCACATCCCCAGTAGCTCTCCAGCTGGGAACTTTTACTTTCAATCTGCCTTCTTTTGCCTCAAATTCAAAGCCCAATCTGCCTAAAATACTAGCCAATTCCTTTTCCTCAATTTTAATACCAATCCTCTGCTCAATAAAATCATGACTCACCTCAACATATTTTGGCTCAAAACTCCATTTACCCGACTCTTGCAATCCATCAAATACTACCTCGGGTGAAATCTCCTTTAACAAATACAAAACTCTCAACATAGCTTGTTTGACCAAACTTGCATCCAGTGATTTTTCAAAACGTATAGAAGAATCAGTCCTAATATTTAAACTATTAGCAGTACGCCTCACTTTTAAAGCATTAAAATTTGCCGCCTCAAAAACTATATCTTTAGTTTTACCATTCACCCCGCTTTCCAATCCGCCCATAATGCCAGCTAAAGCAATGGGTTTATAGC
>CAZVLW010000081.1:0-3570 GCA_964628705.1 uncultured Gammaproteobacteria bacterium | reverse complement strand
ATATCGGTTTAAATGAGTGTTTGACAAAAGGGTAAAAATGCGCTATAATGTAGATGTAGGTTAATAAAAAAATATCATTTTGGAGTAAAGTTAATCCGATATTACTGTTAAATCGTTAAATAATTTCGATTATTAGGGAATCCGATATCAATGGTTTAGATTTTTGTAAGATATGAAGGTTTCTATTCTATTTTTAAATGTTGGATATAGCTTTACTTAAAAAATAAAAATAAAAAGTTTAAAATATTGTCTAATCTACACAAAAAAACAACCCGAAGGTTGAAAATATAAATTGGCTATGGATATTTATAAATGTGAGGTGGGAGCTCACTTATTTATGGGTTGTTTTTTTGTACTCTGAAACTATTATAGCATAACGATTAAAAAAAATCAATTTTCAATTTTGCTGTTATGCAAAAAAACAAAAATAAAAAAACAATTGAAGATTTGAAAGCGTCTTATAATGAGAATAAATTATTGTTGCTATCTGAAGCTGCTAAATTTTGTAGTTATTCTCAGGATTATCTCTCTCTTTTGGCTAGACGGGGTAAGTTGCGTGCAAAAAAAATAGGTAGGAATTGGTATACTTGCAGGGAGTGGCTTGAAGAATACATTTTTTTACACTCAGAAGAATTAAAGGGCAATCGTAAAGGTTCATTGAATGGGTATGCCCATCTTGAGGATGGCTTACATCAAGGAAGTAATGAATTGCCTGCTGGTGGAAATGAGGTCGTTGGAGGGAAGGCTCCCTATAAGGAGAATAAATATAATGAAATAACTAGAGATTTTTTTTATGTTGTTGTTTGGCGTGTAGTATTGGAGTATTACCACAATCTAGTAAATTTTTTTGAATTGGGCTTTACATGGTGGATTGATTTATTTGGATTATTATTCCGAAGAGCTTTAAGTGTGTTAAAGCTCTTTTATAATGCATTGATTTTTAATCTTAGTTTTTTATTTGTGGATCGTTTTCGATCTAAATCATCTTTTGAAAAATTGAGTGTTATTGATGCTGTATCAAATAAAATTACGCGTGCTAAGTATGTTGTTGTTTCTTCCCCCTTTAAGCACCCTTTTGGAATTAGGGTTTTATTATTTTGTTTTTCTCTAATGAGGCGTGTGTTCAATAGTTGTTTAGGTGGTCTAAAGATGTTGGTTTCTGCAGGGTATAAATTTTTAGCTGGATTTATTACCGGCTTTATTGCGTTAGTTGGGGCTGATTATAAGAAAATCAAAATATTTTTTAGTGTACTTGCGGTTGGGGTGTATTTTGCACTGCGTAGTATAAATAATTATCCAAAACTTTTATTTAGGTACTGGAATGCGATTGAATTTCAAAAAAAATTAATCCCGGCCTTTGCGTTGTTTTTTGGGAATTTATTGATTTTAATTACCTTGTTGGCCACATTAAATCCATTTGATGCGGCAAAACTTTATAGTAATTCTGAAAGTTTAGCCAGATCAGGTGTGCATAAGGTTAAATTGGTGTGGTCAGTTTATAGTGGTGAAGTTGATGAATTATTTGAGAGCGGCAATAACGTGTTAGTTGATAATGCTGATAGGTTGATTAATTCGATAGCTGATTTTTATGCTGATAGTGCGATTGCTAAAGCCGACAATGTTGTCTATAAATTGATTCATAATTTTGATGATAATGTGTCTTCAGCTAAGTTGAGACCGCAAGTGGCTGGTAGCGCGACAGTCTCTTCGTTAGAGTTGGTAAAATTGCCATTAGATGATGCTTTATTTTTATTAGATAGTGCGCCTGAGAAATTATTGTCTTTATCAAAGAGTAAAATTAACTATAAGCAAAAGTTTAAAATTTTACCAAAGGAAAAATTGGTATTTAGTTTGGATCAAATTAAATTTAATATTATAAATTATTCTGGTTTAAGCCATAGTTTGCTAACTAAAAAGATTGATTGGCCTGAATTTCATATCAAAACAAAATTGAATCAAAAAATAATTTTTGTTAATGGCAATTCAAATCAATTCAATCAACAGCTAACCAGGTTGGGGGTTCATAAATTATCAAGTTTAATTGGTGTGCCGTTTGGTAATAAATTTTATAAGGATAGACTAGTCAATGTGGTTAGTTTGCTTAATGATGCGGATGAGCTGGTGGTTAGTTCAACAAAGGGGTTTTTAGATTACGTAAGTAGTGAAAAAAATGTATTAATAAGTTTATTTGAAACGACTGATTCAATGGTTGATTTAATTAGTGAATATGTCAGTGTGGTGGGAGGGGATCATTTTAAAACCCAATGGCAAAATCGGTTGGGCAATGTGTATTTATCGATTTTAGATTGGTTTAATATTCAATCAAAGTATGGGGGAGGCTTCACAGAAAAAACAATACTTACAGAGAGAACCGTTGTAGGGAGTGATGGAGAAACCATGATAATCAAAGGTGAACCGGGTTTGCCCGGTCCCCCGGGTCCTAGAGGACTAATAGGGCCAGTTGGGTCAACGGGTCCTCAAGGGCCTCAAGGGCCACAAGGTCCCGTTGGTGAGGGTGAATCTAATTTAGGCGGCGATACTTATATTACCAAAGTGTATAAACTCGGCTCTTCCGATACTACAGCTGAAGATGGGGCAGGTAGTAGTTTTTCAAGTAAATATTTAAATGCGCATGTGTTAGATATAACTGGAGAAGCTTCACTTGTCCAGTTAACTGTCTCTGGTGAAACTATTTTACAAGATGGTGTAGAAATGCAATCTTCTGCTAATATAGCTGATAATTTAACAGTCCAGGGCAATATAGGTGTTGGTACCACTGCCCCCGGTAGTAATTTTGGAGAAGTTTTAAGTATTGATGGTGATGTATACGCAGATGGTGTTGTGACTACAACTAAATTACATTCTAATGAAATTTGTATTGGTAGTAATTGTGAAACTTCTTGGCCTGCGGATAATTCTGGGACGGCGGGTAGTTGGGGGCAAATTTGGTCAAATACATTATCTCCAACTAATACTTCAGCTGGAATTTTCGTTTATGGTAGTTCGACTATTGATGATGATTTAAGGGTAGGTGGCAATGTAACTTCAACTGGATATTTAACAGTGGGCAGTGCCGCGCCATCTGGTGCTAATTTTTCTTCAGGTAGTTTGAATTTAGAAAATAATTTAATAGTAGGTAATGCTATTACTTTGGGAGGAGAAATAAGAACAACTTGGCCTTCAGGTGGATCAGGAGTTGGCTCATGGTGGGTGACAACTTCAGATAGTTTAATTGGTTATCCTGATTTATCAGGTGAATACGCTATTGTCATTGGCGCTTCAGCCACTACTTCAGATGGAGTTAGGTTTGAGGTTAGCGGTGATAGTAAGTTTTCAGGCAATGTAACCACTACGGGGACTCATTATTTAGGTGAGTTAGGTCTTGGTAGTGATTACATTAGTGATCTAACAGGTTCAGGTTTGTCTTTGGTAAGTGGAGCACTAACAGTGGATACTGATATAGATGGTTTTTGGAATACCACTAGTGAGGAATATTTCTGGAACAACACCAGCAGTTGGGCTGGGTTTGAAGGAGAGTGGGCCAAATACACCAATGCCAGCTCAACATTA
>CAZVLW010000080.1:0-3582 GCA_964628705.1 uncultured Gammaproteobacteria bacterium | reverse complement strand
AGAGCTAAAGCTCTTAAACCCTCGGCTAAAGCCGGGTAGAAGGTGCTTGGATTGGTTAAAGCCGGGTAGAAGATGGGGTCAACCCTCATCCAAAGCCACCCAAGACCCAATATTTTTAGGTTTAAATGTATTAACTGTTTTTTGTTTTTATGCTATATTATAATCTATTATGATATCTAAAAAACAACATATTTTATTCATCATTATTTTATTGCTAGTTTTTTCCGTAGCTGCATTTTTTGTTTTATATAACATCAAGGATTTTGATCAAATTTCAAATCCTTTAAACGCTAAATATGGATTACATAGCACAACAAAACAAGATCACGCTATTGAACATAAATCAGCCAGCTCAAATAATAAAAATAAATCAGTAGCAGACAAAAATGAACCAGCTAAAGTTGTACCTAACGGACAGCCAAAGAGCACCATAGTCTATTATATAAAAGACATTCCCAAAAATATAACTCCAGCGGAATTAGATATCATCCAAGCTTGTGGCTTTGATATAGTAACCACTGAATGGGGCATAGATGATATGGATTATGACCAACTCAAGGCATTGATGGATGAGCTTGAGAAAAGGGATTTAAAAATTGTTTTAGATGCGGGATTTTCCAAAGGTGCTTGGTTTAGGTTAGGGGAAAGACTAATTTGGGACAAAAATAAAGTCCTAGACTATGTAGCCCAATTTAAAAATCACCCAGCTCTGTTTGGTTGGGATATATCCAATGAGGCGGGTGAAAATTTTTTACAAAATGGTGAACGCACTAATCTTTCACAGCTTAAAAGGGCATCTCAGTATGTCAGGAGAGCTGATGCTAAGCATCCAATCATTATGCGCATGCATTATTGGGACGAATATGACGGAGATTTTGGCTATGATAATCCCTTTACTCAAGGTTTGGCAGATATTGTTATGCTAAATTTGTATAGCAATTACTCTTCAAATGGCAAAACAGTTGATTTGCCCAATATGGTATTTGATGCCAGCCAAAAATTGATCAATAAAATTAAAGAGGTAGATCCGCAAGTAGATATTTGGTTGGCTTTATCTGCTTTTCAAGCTAAGCCGCACTTTGTAGCAGTTGGAGCCAGCCAGCTTGAATCCGAAATAAAATTTGCCAGCACCCTAAGAGAGGTTGAAGCAATTGGTTTTTTTGGTTGGGGGGATAAAAATAAAAATTGGTATTTACCTCAAGACGGCAAAGAATTGATTCAAGCCATCAAACACAATGCAAGATGAAAGGACAAATCAATCAATTATCATTAACCATCACAAATCTATCATTCAACATCAGAGATTTCAATCTATCAAGATATCTAATACCATTTAGTTGTTGGCTGATCGGGGTTTTTCATTTGTCGCGTAATAAAACTTTTTAGCAGTTCCCACTCTGTCTATTTTTTGCCATGAGGCACGAGTGCCTTCAATGGCTTTGATAATGCTTTTAAGAGCCACAAAAAACAAAGCCTGTCTGTAAAATATTCTTTGTAGTGGTAGGATAAAAATTAGGTATTTTCTTTTTTTCTGTCCGGCAAAAGCTATCGAACCAAGTATAAGGTCAACAGCGGTAAAGACTAAAAAGTATATAATAATTAGTTGGTCATTTCCAAAAAACAAACTTAGTATAATAGTTATGTCTACCAATGGGGAAACCAGCGGTATAAAAATATTATATATTATATTGTGCGGCATAATTAGATAGCCCATTTTTATATTATCTATCTTTAGAACAGTTTTTTTGTATTTCCAGACGCATTGGATTGTTCCAAAAATCCAGCGAAAACGCTGTTTAAAGAAACTGTTAAAAGTTGAAGGTGCTTCTGTATAAGCCACCGCTTTTTCTTCATAAATTATTTTTTGTTTTAAACTAAGTATTGCCAATGAAGCATCTTGATCTTCTACCATAGTGCTTTGTTTAAAGCCGCCAATTTGCTGGAGTGAACTTTTGCGCCATGCGCCAATAGCACCGGGCACGATAGGCACAGCCGCAATAGTACTAAAAGCTCTTTTTTCCATATTTTGGCTGATTAAATACTCAATTTCCTGCAAGGAAGAGATAAATTTACCACTTTTGGCTATATCCACTCTGCCTGAAACAGCCGCCACTTTGCTATCTTTAAAATGTTTAATTAAGTTGGCGATGGCATTTTTATGGAAAAATGAATCACCATCCAGTGTAATAATAATCTCACCCTGAGCCAATTCCAAAGCAAGATTCAGTGCGCTTGCTTTTCCGCCATTTGTTTTTTTAGTAACCTTGATCAATGTTGGGTATTTTTCTTCTAAAGAGCGGGCAATGTAGTAAGTATTATCAGTTGATCCATCATCAATCACTAAAATTTCATCTGGCTGAACGCTGTTTTGTATCAAACTCAAAAGAGTAGCTTGGATATTTTCTGCTTCATTATAAGCAGGTATAACTGCAGTTATTTTTGGGTATTGATTATTTTTATTAATATTTTCAGTTTTTATTTGCGGATTGTATTTAAAAATTAAAAGAAAATGTAGCACCAGATATATTTTTAAAATAAGTAATATGATGAGTGTTAAATAAATAAGAGAGACGGCACTGTTTAAAGAGTAAGCTATTTTTAAATATAAATTTTCAAGATGATATATCCACCCTCCCAGTCCACTATGCTCAATATTTAAAATAGCTTTATTTTGGGGCAAGTTAAAAAGCTCTGAGGCCGCAACCAACTGGTAGTCATTTTGTTTAAGGTAAACAATTATCTCATCAAGGGCTTGGGCAGTGTATTTTGCCCCACGCCCGCCGTCATGCATAAGCACCAAATGCGCTTTTTCTTTTTGTGCCAACTCTTTTTTAAATCTATCAATAATTTCTTGAGATGATTTAGCCCGCCAATCTTTAGTGTCTATATCAGCGCCAATTATATAAAAACCATTTTGTAACGCCCACTCAAGTGGATTTTCCCGTATGGTGCTTGATTGGTTTGTTAAATAAGTTGGATGATTGCCAATATCCAATAAAAATGGAGGCCTGTATAATTTTGTATTTTTGCCAATTGCTTTTTCTATCAAACGGTTGGTTAAATTTAATTCCCACATTAATCGCTCTTGGCTGAGGTGGACATCGTGTGAATGCGTAAAAGTATGGTTGCCGATTTCAAATCCCTGGCGGTCAACTATTTGCACTAATTTTCTATGTTCCATTACATTTTTGCCTATCATAAAAAAAGTAGCCGGCACATTGTGTTTTTCCAAAACGCCAATAATGTGGCGTGTATTTTTGGGATGAGGTCCATCATCAAAAGTTAGCGCAATTTTTTTATTGTTATTTTGGCTATAATAATAGTTGTTATCAAGCACTACTTTATTACCGGCTTCAGAATGGCTTACTTGCCAGATAATACTAAAAGTCAATAAACAAACAGCAGTAAAAATTATAACTGCTATTAATCTAAAATACCATTTACGTTTTTGGTTGTGGTTGTAAAAAATTTCCATAAAGATTTTTATAATATTAAACAAAAATTATCATTTTGTCAATAGGGGGAAAGGTATTCCTTCTACTCAGCTTTAGCTGAAGGTGGGCGCACTTTAGTGCACAGTAA
>CAZVLW010000079.1:3138-3599 GCA_964628705.1 uncultured Gammaproteobacteria bacterium | reverse complement strand
TATCTTCAAAAATTGAAGAAAAAAAACTGCTTGAGGCAATTGGAGGTAGGAGTTATTTGGTAAGTTTGACCAATGCGGTGCCAACTGCATCTAATGTGGTTTATTATGCCCAAATTGTCAGAAAAAAAGCGATTTTGAGAGAATTAATTACCACTGCGGCAGATATTGAACAATTGGGCTATGCTGAAGACCAAGATGTAGATAAACTTTTAGACGATGCTGAAAGTAAATTGTTTAATATCTCACAAGGATTTTTAAAACCCGAATTTGAATCAATTAAAAATTTATTAACGGATGCCTTTGACAGAATTGATGAATTACATAAAGAAAAAGGGAAACTGCGAGGAATACCGACCGGTTTTAAAGATTTGGATAAAAAATTGGCTGGCTTGCAAAAATCAGACTTAATAATTTTAGCTGCCAGACCAAGTGTAGGTAAAACCAGCTTAGCGCTTGATATC
>CAZVLW010000079.1:0-3128 GCA_964628705.1 uncultured Gammaproteobacteria bacterium | reverse complement strand
CACCAAAGCTAAAGCTGGGGTGGGCATATTTTCACTTGAAATGAGCAAAGAGCAATTAATTGATAGGATGCTATGTGCCGAGGCCAGGGTAAGTTTATGGAAACTTAGAACCGGCAACTTGTCTGACAACCCAAGTGCTGGGCAAGGGTCTGATTTTGCAAAAATTGGACACTCTATGGGTATTTTATCAGAAGCTCCTGTCTATATTGATGATACTCCAATGACTAATGTAATGGAGATTAGAACTAAATGCCGTAGATTGCAAGCTGAACATGACTTGGGGCTAATTATCGTTGATTATTTACAGTTAATGGAAGGCAGGGGCTCAAATAATCCGGACAATAGAGTTCAAATTGTATCTGAAATATCCCGTGGATTGAAATCAATCGCACGCGAATTAAATGTACCGGTGATGGCGCTTTCTCAGTTATCACGTCAAGTTGAGCAAAGACCACGCTCAATCCCTAAACTGGCTGATTTGCGTGAAAGCGGCTCAATTGAACAGGATGCAGACGTGGTGATGTTTATTTATCGTGAAGAAATTTATAAAAAAGATACTGACAGACCGCATATTGCGGATGTGATAGTGTCCAAGCATCGCAACGGACCAACTGGCACAATTTCATTGTATTTTGACGATACATCTGTATCTTTTAGAAACCTTGAGCAACAGGTGGACGAGTTGGAAATCTAAAATTTAACATCAATAAATATTTAACAATAAACAATATAACATAATAACAATTTATTTATTAAAACTCTATTATAAATTAAAATATTTAAATATGTTTGGAAAAATTAAAGACTTCAATCAAATGAGAAAACAGGCTGGTGAATTGCAAGCGCAATTGGCTAAAGAACAAATTGAGGTAGCGCAAAACGGTGTCAAAATTATTATGAATGGCAACCAAGAGGTTTTGGAAATCAATATTGATGAGGAGGTTGATAGAAGCCAATTGCCAGAGATTTTAAAAACCAACTTTAATCAAGCTGTAAAAAAAGTCCAGCAGTTAATGGCCCAAAAAATGATGGGGGGGCAAGGTATGTAGGTATGAAATATCCAGTAATTATTCAACAATTAATTTCGCATTTCTCCTCTCTGCCCGGTATTGGTTATAAAACGGCAGAGAGGATGGTTTTTTTTATACTCAGCAGTAACCAAATAGATATAAACGTTTTTGGTGATGCTTTAAAGCAAGTTAAAAAACAGATTAAAATTTGCCGTGAGTGCGGAAATTATTCAAACCAGCAAGTATGTGAAATTTGCAGTGATAACAAACGTGATAAACACATAATTTGCATTGTAGAAAAGGTGCAAGATATATTTTATTTTGAAAACACTAAAAGCTACCAAGGATTGTATCACGTGCTCGGGGGACTGCTTAGCCCTGCAGAAGGTATTAATCCTGAAAATCTAAATGTTCGTAAATTACTAGAAAGAATTAATCAAGATAATACACAAGAAGTTATTATGGGTTTTAACCCAACAGTTGAAGGTGAATCTACTATAATTTATCTTAAAAAAATATTAAAACAAAATTTACCATACTTAGAAATCACACGACTTTCAAGAGGCCTGCCTATGGGCGGTGATCTTGAATATGCTGACCAGATTACACTCACAAGTGCTATTAAAAATAGGAACCACATATAAAAAAACGGGATATCATGGAAATTATAATTTCTTTATGTATTCTATCTAGCAGCTCATTTGTTTTGGATTGCCTAATCAAGTTAGCCGTTAACGCAGAGGAAAAGAATATTCCTCTGCATTAAAAAAAGTTCCCCCAAGGGGAACTTTTATGATTTATCAAAAAACTATATAACACCCTCAAATACTTAAGTGCTTGAGGGTGGTTAATGTATTACCATAATGTAATAACTTAACTAAAACAATATAATTAAACAGACCCGTATTAAATGGATCTGTTTAAAAAATTATTATTTATCGTTCAAGCTACTGCTTTAGTTCGTTCATCTGTTTCCTGCTCTGCTTGCTGGTTTTCATATTTAGCTAAAATATCTTTTAAATATTTTCTTAATGCTTCTCTGTTTTTAATATTAGATTGTCTAATTTTCTGTATGGTGCTTTTATCTAAATTCATACCTTGTGATTGTGTATCATCTTTAATTTTCTCCAAATCTGCCTCTAATTCCTTTAGTGCGCTTTCAATGCCATACCATCTATCTTGGTCCGTAACTCTGCCCTTTTTGTTTTTAGATTGAATGTCTTTTAAGGTAGCTATATCTCTTTGAATGCTTTGAATTTGATGGCTTTGCCGTGACTTACCTTCTAAAAAATTTAGCAAGGCAAGCATATTGTTGGCAATGGTTATTTCTTGTTTGCTAACTTTGTCTTCTTCTGCATCTATTTTTTCTATAATATCACCCTCTATATTCCTGCTATCACTATCAGCCACATCCTCAATGGGAACAAATTGATTTGGTTTGTTTTTACCAATTCTGTTATCATCATCTTCTCCGCTACCTGATTCTGCATAAGTTCGCCCCCGACTCAATCCATTATAGCCACTCCTTGGAGGCAAGTTGTTTTTACCTATTTTCCCCTTACCTTTGAACCTGCCCGTATCAGAATTTATAATTTTATCTAAATCCGATTCCGCATTCTTTTCTGCCTGCGTAAGAGGTTTTTGGTCAATAATCTCTAAAATCTTACTTCTTTCGCTGCTGCTCAATTTACCCAAACCGTACTCATAAACCTTCTTAGTAAAAGAAATATCCCTCTCATCAACAGCATCATCATCTGATTTAAAGCCTTCTTCTATAATTTGGTTAAAGTGAAACTTCTCTTCCATTTGTTCTTTTAGTTCATTCCACTCCTCTTTTTTGGATTTATTTTTACGCATTTGACTGAAAGCTTGGTCAATCTGACTTTGTAGATTTAAATAGTCTTTAAGCTTGCTTAAAAATTCCGGGTGTGAATTTTTAATAAATTCATACAGTTGTTCTTGCCGTTTAGATTCTGATAAGTGATGAAATTTTTCAGCCGCTTTAAACATATTTAAAATTTAGTTAATTAATAATAAGTAAAACCCTGCATACAAGCAGGGTAAACTTATGATATTTTTGTGATTTTAACTTTAGTATAGGGTTATCTGTGGCCATAT
>CAZVLW010000078.1:0-3611 GCA_964628705.1 uncultured Gammaproteobacteria bacterium | reverse complement strand
GCTATTGATGCTAGTCTGGGTAGTATGAGAGTTTGTTTAGTGTGTGAAGGCTTGGAAATAGACCATTTTCATATTAAACTATATCCAATCTATAAGGATAGTTACCCAAATTATTTATCTACCAAAAAAGAGAACGACAATAAAGGTATCAGAGCTAATGATAAATATCTAAAATCAATAAGGGAGAAAATAAAAAAAGAAATTTGAATTTCTGAAAAAGCTCAAAGAAATTAAAAAACTTTGAGCTTTTTTGAAAAACTAACCTTGCCATTTAGAAATATATGTGTTAACATAATTTATATTAAAATCGGCTGCGTGCCTTTTTTAACATGGACCGGTAGATCAATTGGTTAGATCACTTGCCTGTCACGCAAGAGGTTGCGAGTTCGAGTCTCGTCCGGTCCGCCATTCGCAACGAGAGGCTCTTTGATATATTTTATCAAAGGGTTTTTTGAATAAGATTAGCACTTTTCCGTCCTTTAATTTGGAGTTCAAAAGTAGAAAATTCAAGAGTTCCTGCTTTTCTTCCAGTTTTGCGTTTTTGTAAAGAAAACCAGCCTTTTTAGACAGTTCTAAAATTTTTGAACCAAAGTCATAAAAATTCAAAGTAGCCCGAGTGTGCCTGCTTATCTTTTCATCTAGATCTTTAATCTCTGGCGAATACTCATCAAATATTTCTTGATATTTTTTAGGAGTGATAATCTTATCCAATCTATCCTCATACGCGGTTTTCAACCGCTCCTCTAATTTCTTTTTTCTTGTTTCCAGATTTTCTTTTGTTTTATCCTCTGTAGAGCTTTTAAGCTCCAAAGACTGCTTCAACCCTTCAGTAATGTATTCAATCGTTTCCTCGGGCACCTTAAGGCCTTCCAGGGCATCTGCAATCTGCTTGTCTATTACTTTTTCACTCACCGGTTTTTGCGAACATTTTTTATCAAACTTGGTACAGCGATAATACACATATTCTTTGCCTGACGGCTTTATCTTTCTTTCAGCTGTAATAGTCCGCCCGCATTCTCCGCAGGTTAATAGTCCTTTAAATAAAAATGGCAAAGTATTATATTTTGACTCCATTCCTTTATCTCCAAACCTATCCAATACTTTTTGCACCTTATTCCACAAATCTTTGGTAACCAATGGCTTGTGCACGCCTTTATACACCTTGCCACCCCAGATGAAATCTCCATAGTAAAATGGATTGCGCAATAATCTTTGGATTGTGCTTTTGGTCATATTCTCCATTTTGGAATGGTGCGGAAAATTGCCAGGCACAAATAATCCCTCGTCTTTTAGTTTTTTGATTAGCGATGTCAGTGAATACGAGCCAGTGGCATAATATTTAAACATTTTGATTGCCAGATTCTTGTTTTTCTCATCGACTACCACTTTGCTTTTGCCGTCTGTTTTTTCAAGAACATATCCTACTGGCGGCGTGCCCGGGAAAAAGCCATTGCTGGCTTTTTCTATTTGGCCTTTTTTAACTTCCTCGCTCAAGTTATCAATGTAGTTTTTGGCCATCAGCAGCTTTATGCCGTGAATGAATTTTTGATGAGACGAAGCGTTTTTGCCAATCACTTCGTTTTCTTTAACTAAAAACACCGTAACTCCAAGATCGTCAATAATGACATAATCTTTAAAGTTGCGGTATAGGCGGTCTGTTTTTTCAACCAGCACAGTGCTGACTTCCTGGCTGTTTTTTAAATACTCCACCATTTTGCCAAAGCCGGTTCTGCCTGCGCTTTTAGCTGTTTCATCGTCCTCAAATTCTTTTACAATCTTAAAAGAATTTGCTTTTGCATATTCGCGAAGCAATTTCTTTTGAGCAGGGATTGAATAGCCCTCTTGTTTTTGTTCTTTGGAGGATACTCTAAAATAGAGGACGGCAGGGGTCATAGGAGTATGGGTTAAAATTTGAGATATTTGAAATTATAAGAGATCGTGATTAAATTTAACTTCTACCTTAAAACCATTCTTAATATCATCCTGGCTAATAGTTGCCGGTTGAACGGTATAGTAGCTTCCATTAAATCCTTTGTAATTTTTTAAATTTGATAATTCTGATTTATAACCACCGCACAACTCAAAACCATCAACATTTTTAATTGGACTTAAAAATCCTTTTTTCTTGCCACAATTTTGACAATTGCCATTGGCTTTGCCTTTGATGTTTTTGTAAAATTCTTCCAATTTTTTTATAGCATTATCGGTCTCACTTTTAATTTTATTTTTTTCTTCTATCAAATCGGAAGGCAGTAAATCATTTTTTATACTCTCAAATTCATCTTTATTTATTTGGCCAGTTATATATCTTTTGGACAAAGAGACAGCGGGGGTTTTGCCTATTATGATAAAATCTAATCCAATATCATTTTTGCGTTCTGCTAGTTCATTATATTTCTCTTTATCTATTTTTCCCTTAGCATAAAGATCTTCAAGAGCTTGGCAAATTTTTTGCATTTTTTCTTCAACTGCCGCTATTTTCTTTTGTTTTCTTTCGGCTTCTCTGGCCTGTTGCTTTTTTGCTCTTTCAGCCTCTCTTGATATTTGGTTTGAGGCTGAAACAGCAGACCTAATAACTGATTTATATCCCATATGTTTTTAGATTAATGAATATTTTTTTAATTTTATTTGCGATCGGACAATATTTTAATTTTATCTTTTATAACCATAGTAGCTTTGCAGTCATCCTCGTTGTATAATAATATTCTTTTTAAAATTTTTTCATCTTTTTTCTCTATATAATCATTAAACCATTGGATAGAAAGAGCTCCTGATGGTGTTTTGTCTCTCCAGTTAAAACCAAGATATTGAGCCAGTTCTTTTAATGAATAACTGCCGATTGGCCAATCTGTATATTTAAGTATAATATTGCTATACAAGTCAATTACATTGGGGTGGTTAAAAAAATTTTCTACTTCTTGTTCTGAAATTACATCAGGATACATTTTCTGCATCTTCTTATATGTTGTTTTCTCGTGTGGTGCAAAATAATAAACGGCAAAATTATCTTTAGAAAAAGATTTTATATAACCCCAAAAATTGGACCAAGCTTCTTTTTCAGCTCTAGGCGTTATGTTCTTGGCTGTGAAATCTATGAATTTTTCTCCTCGCGGACCTCTTTCATATACGCCATGTAGGTATACAAATTCACGAGTAGGGTCATCTTCGATATCAAAAAATAATTCGTGCGAAACATCAGGGAAATCTATTTTTTTGTGAACAACTGGTAATTTTGTTTTTTGCATTATAGTGGCACGCAAAAAAATTTTATCCAAAGTTGGCTTACCAATTCTATACAAAAAAGTTTTATCTTTCTTTTTTTGTTCCATTAAACTATCTACATTTAATTTTAAAATATCATCGATATTTTGAATCTGTAAATCTTCACACAAGGTATCTCGCTTGCTTCTACCAACATAGAATAATCCCGTAGGATCTCCATTTTCTTTCACCCATTTTTTACAGCTGTCATGCCATGGACAAAGCTTACAAGCCCCTGTCATAGCTGGCTTATTATCTATCTTGTTGGCTAAAAGTATTGCAACATTATTTTTTATATTTTCATGTATATAATAATTAGTTAATATATTAATTGTAATACCCGCCCCTGT
>CAZVLW010000077.1:0-3830 GCA_964628705.1 uncultured Gammaproteobacteria bacterium | reverse complement strand
ATATCTAAACTTTTTAAATGTTAATGTTTGAAATTTGTATGTTATCTAAACTTTTTGTATAATTTAATTATATAAAATGATATAATAATTGTGCATCTAATTCTATTAAAAGTTTATCATAAGAGTTTGAATTGAGCAATTAATAAAATTAAAATATATACTTTTAGTTAGTCATGGTTTGGTAATTGCGCAGAGTAGAGAAGGGGGTAAATTTATAATAACATTGTGAAGGCATTATTAAATAAAAGTTTATAAATACCTTATGGCAAAAAAAGATAATCATATGCAAAACAAAGTATTAGTTATTGGCGGGCCGACTGGCGTAGGAGAGAGTACTGTCACTCAGGAGGTTATTAAGAATTACTCTATTTTTAAAAGATTGGTTACGGCCACAACAAGAAAGCCCAGATTAAATGAAGAAGATGGGGTGGATTATTATTTTTTTTCCAAGCAGAAATTTATGCGCGAATTAAAGGCAGGTAACATTGTTGAATATACCTATGTTGAAAACAGAGATGTGTATTATGGTAGTTATAAGCCGGATTTGGAAGCTAAATTAAAACAAGGCTATAATTTAATAATTAACCCTGATTTGGTGGGTGCTAAGTATTATAAAAAAAATTATAATGCCTTAACTATATTTATTATGCCGGATTCGTTGAGCAATCTAAGAGAGCGTTTGGTTTATAGAGATCCAAATTTAAACAGCGATGAGTTAGCTAAAAGATTGTCTTCAGCCCAGCATGAGATTGAACATGAAGCAGGTTTTTATGATTATCAAATTGTCAATAAACAAGGAGAGTTGGAGATTACTATTGATAAGGTTTTGAAAATAGTTGCCAGGCATTTTAATGTTGGCAGTTGAAATGCGTGGTGTGGTTATATGATTAATTTTGGCTGTTAATTGATTTGTTTTTTTGCTATAATAAAAATACTATGCATAAAAATGAAGTAGCTATTAAAATTGGAGGACAGGCTGGTTTTGGTATTAAAGTAGCCGGACAAATGTTGGGCCACGCTTTGTTTAAGCACGGTTTTTTTGTATTTGGCTATACGGAATACCCATCACTTATTCGTGGCGGTCATAATGTATACCAACTTAATGTTGCTACTGATAAAATTTATTCACCAACTAACAAAATTCATATATTAATTTGTTTAAATCAGCAAAGTCTTGATTTGCACCAAGGCGAGCTTGCTATTCAGGCGATAGTGATACACAATAATTTAGATCTGTCAGCTATTCAAAACAGTGATATTTTTGAGATAAATATAGATTTAGATAAATTGTCAGAGAAAGCAGGCAGTACATTGACTAGAAATGTAGTAGCTTTGGGGGCGGTGGGCTATTTGATTGGTTTTAATGAAGATTTATTAGACAAGCAACTGGAGAAGAGCTTTGCTGATAAGGGAAATCAGGTGGTTGAAATGAATAAAAAAGCTTTTCGCTTGGGTTATAATTTTACGGCTAAGCAATATCAGGGTAAAAGGTTTGAGTTATTTTCAGAAAGTAGGCAGTGGCCAGAGCAAAGTTTTTTAATGACAGCCAATGAAACTACAGCACATGGCATCATTCAAGCTGGTTGTAAATTTTATGCGGCTTATCCTATGACCCCGGCTACGTCAATTTTACATATATTAGCGCAAAAACAACGTAAAACATCAATGGTGGTGCACCAAACTGAAGATGAAATATCAGCTATTGGCAGTGCTATTGGAGCCTCTTTTGCTGGTTTAAGGGCGGCTACCGGTACATCAGGAGGTGGTTTTGCTTTAATGAATGAAAGTTTGGGATTAGCGGGTATCACTGAGACGCCATTGGTGGTAATTGAATCACAACGCACAGCTCCTGCTACAGGGTTGCCGACTTGGACAGAGCAAGCCGATTTGCAATACGCCATCCACGCTTCTCATGGGGAGTTTCCTCGTTTTGTGATATCTCCGGGTGATGCCGAAGAGGCGTTTTATATGATAGGCGATGCTTTTAATTTGGCTGAAAAATTTCAAGTGCCAGTTATTTTTTTACTTGATAAACATTTATCAGAATCTGATTTTATTAATACTGATTTGAATAAATCAAAAATATCTATACAAAGAGAGGGGGTAGCGGGTGGTGATGAGTTGCGGGGCGAGGGTGATTATAAGAGGTATCAGATTAATCCGAGTGGCATATCCAAAAGGGCTCTCCCCGGACATGCTGGCGGAGTGCATATAGCCAATAGTGATGATCATGATGAATATGGTTTTTCTACTGAGGATGCCCAGATAAGAGTTGCCATGATGGATAAACGTTTTAGTAAAGTAAAAGAGATGTTAGCTGATATACCGGAGCCAATTTTATATGGACCCAAATCAGCTAAGTTGACAATTGTTGGCTGGGGGTCCACCAAGAGAGTGGTTTTAGATGCTATACGTGAGTTGGAATTAAGCGGCAAATCGAGAGATGTTAATTTTTTATACTTTTCTTATATTTGGCCTTTTCATAAAATTAGGGTAAGTAAAATTTTTGAAAATCAGTATAATATTTTATTGGTAGAAAATAATAAGATGGCTCAACTGGGCGCCTTGATTAAAGAACAAACTGGCGTTGAGGTTAAAAATAAATTACTTAAATATGACGGAAGGCCATTCTTTAGAGAAGAGATTGTTAAAGAGATAAGAAGGTATGTGTAAATTAAATTGAGTATTATTTATGGCAAATAATGCAGGAAAATTTAATACCAATGTTAAACCAACATGGTGTCCGGGGTGTGGTAATTTTGGAATTTGGGCAGCACTCAAGCAAGCCCTCTTGGAGCTGTCTTTAGAACCGCACAGCGTAGTTATAACTTATGATATAGGTTGTTCAAGCAATGGGGCTAATTTTACTAAAACTTATGCCTTTCATTCACTACATGGCAGGGCTATACCTCCGGCAGAGGGTGTTAAAATAGCTAACCATAACTTAGTAGTTATTGCTTTAGCTGGAGATGGTGGTGCTTATGGAGAGGGTATTCAACATTTAGTGCATGCGGCTAGATATAATATGGATATTGTTTATTTAGTGGCTAATAATCAACGCTTTAGCTTGACTACAGGTCAGTCCTCACCCACTACTCTACAGAAAGATAAAACCAAGAGCACACCCTTTGGTGAAATTAAAAAACCGATTAACCCTATTGCGCTTTCACTTAGTGCGGGGAGCTCTTTTGTGGCTAGAGGTTTTGCGGGTGATATTAAGCATTTAACAATGTTAATTAAGCAGGCTATAGAACATAAGGGTTTTGCGCATATTGATATTCTTCAGCCGTGTGTTACTTTTAATAAATTAAATACTAATGATTGGTTTAAACAAAGAATTTATAAACTTGAAGAGCATAAATATAAAGTGAATGATTTTAGTAAGGCACAAAGTAAAGTTTATGAATTTGAACGGAGTGGCAATTTGCCAATTGGTCTTATTTATCAAGAGAAGAGAAAGACTTATGTTCAAAATTTTCCCCAATTGCAGGATAAACCTTTAGTTAATCAGGATTTAGAAAATATTGATTGTTTTAAATAGAGTATAAAAAATATAGAAATTTATTTGATATTCAAAAACACCGATACAAGATCGGTGTTTTTGTGCCGCGGGCGGGACTCCCCTGCGGGCCGGGGTTTGGCTGGTTCGGCCAGCTGGCGCTGTCCAAACATCGCCAAACCCTTCGAGTCCCGACGCAAGACAAATTCTTGTCTTGCTTCCGCATTCAAAAACACCGATACAAGATCGGTGTTTTTGTGCCGCGGGCGGGACTCGAACCCGCACGGCCGAAGCCACAGGATTTTAAGTCCTGCGTGTCTACCAATTCCAC
>CAZVLW010000076.1:0-3834 GCA_964628705.1 uncultured Gammaproteobacteria bacterium | reverse complement strand
GTGTCTTACGCGTTTTCTATTCCGGGAGATAGATTTGAATTACAAGCAAGAAAAAGATTGAATAAAAAAGGCGTGCTTGTATATTTATATAAAATTTCAGAAATTAGTGGAAATGAGTTATAATAAATGTAGAGATAAAAAGATAGTTTGTAGATATGTTATTTAAGTTTAATTCAACTGCCAGGAAAAAAAGATTGGCTTATTATATTTCGCGCGCTGGAGATGCGTATGTGTTTTTTTTAATTTTAGCACTATTAATTTTATTTTCTGATTATTTGGCTGGTTATAATAGGTGGTGGTGGGGTGCGGGTTTGGTTTTTATCTTGGGAATTATGCCAATCTCTGTTTTTTGGCTGGGCCTTAAAAAAGGAAAAATTAAAGATATTGACTTTACTCGCAGGCAGGACAGAACGCCATATTTGTTGATATTATTATTTTTTTGGATAATAGGCATGATACTATCTTGGTCACTGTATGGGCCAAAATTGATTATTATTTTGCTTTTTATTGCTGTGCTGGTTAATATTATAATTTTATTGATCAATTTTTATTGGAAAATATCAAATCATGCTTTAGTGGCTAGTGTCTTTGGTTTATTTGTGAATCAATTATTTGGTTGGCAGCATTGGTGGCTTTTACTAATAATTCCTGTAGTAGCTTGGTCAAGGTGGGTGCAAAAAAAACATACTTTAGGACAATTAGTGGGTGGTATGAGTGTAGGTATTGTGGCCTGGTTGGTATTGATGATGTTTGGGTATTAGTCAAATAACACCTAATAATAATTAATCTTTTATCCTTTTTCTCCCGATTGAGTATGGATTTTTCCCCTCGCAAAGCGGAGTCAGAAACAATCCCAAGCCAACAATTAGTAATCAATAAAAAATAGTTTTTGTTAGTTGTTAATAGTTTTTTATGTCGGTTAAAACCATTCAGCATAATAAAATAACATGGCACCATATTGAGTATTTAGATGATGAGGCGCGGATTTTGTTAGAAGGGGAGTTTAAATTTCACCCATTGGATATTAAAGATGTGAAGGGTGAGGCAGAGGAATCAAAAATAGATGTTTATAGAAATTATTTGTTTTTAGTATTGCATTTTCCAGTTTTAGACCGTCATGAAGGTAGAATTAGATCTACGGAGTTAAATGTTTTTTTGGGTAAAGGTTTTTTGATTACTATCCAAAAAGGAAAGTTTAGAACGATGCGCAATATGTATTTTAAAATTCAAAATAGTGCTAAATTTAGAAAATCTTGCTTTGGCCGTGATACGGGTTATTTATTGTATAGGATTTTAGAAGTGCTTTATGGAGATACTAAGTCTATTATGAGTTATATTTCAAAAAGAATCCGCCAGTTGGAAGATGAGATTTACAGTGATAATTTAGATGAAGAGACTGCCAGGCGCATTGCTTATTTAAGGCGAAAAATTTTATCAATGAAAAGAATCTATGATCCCCAGTTGGAGACAATACATAGTTTATCTCAAGTTAAAACAAGATTTTTGCCAGCTGAGTTGAATATATATTTTGATGATATAGATGATCATGTGGAGCGAGTAGTAAACTTATTGGACAATCAAAAATATGCCATGAAAGATTTATTAGAAGTGCATGATTCTTTGGTTAGTTATACCACTAATAAAGTGATTAAGATATTAACTTTAATATCAGTGGGTTTGTTGCCGTTGACTTTGTTGGCAGGTATTTATGGTATGAATATAGAATTGCCTTATAGTGGCCAGCCAATTATTATTTGGGTTATGTATGTAGTTTTAGTGGCGGTTATTATTGGATTTAGCGTATATTTAAAGAATAGGAAATTGCTTTAAAGATAGTTAAAATCAATAATCAATCAAAAAAATTACGTAATGATTACGTAATTTTTTTAAAATTGGTGTTGTATTAATTTATACTAAAGCGCTGGTGTCACCAAGAGGTTGGCCTAATTCTTTAGCTTTTAGGACACGGCGCATAATTTTACCACTTCTGGTTTTAGGAAGTTTGTCAACAAATTCAATATCTTTAATAACTGCTACTGGTCCGATAGTATGGCGCACGGTTTGGCGTAGCTCTTCTTTAAGCTTGTTGGTGCCTTTGATTTTTTGTTTTAAGATAATAAAAGCTTTAATTGATTCTCCTTTAATGGGATCAGGTAGACCGATTACTCCTGCCTCAACGACTGATGGGTGATGGACAAAGGCACTTTCAATTTCAGCTGTTCCTAAACGATGGCCGGCAACTTTGAGGACATCGTCTGTTCTGCCTTGTATCCAAAAATAGCCATCTTTGTCTTTGAAGGCGACATCCCCGGAAAAATAGTAACCCTTGATGGGTTGCCAATATGTTTTTTTATAACGCTCAGGATTTTTAAAAATAGTTCTTATGATTGAGGGCCATTGGTTTTTAATAACCAAGTAACCACCTTTGCCTTGAGGTACAGGTTTGCCTTTTTTGTCTACCACATCTGCTATAATACCGGGGAATGGTTTACCCGCACTACCAGCTTTTAAGGGGGCTGAAGGTAGGGGGGTAATCATATTGGCGCCGGTTTCGGTTTGCCACCAGGTGTCCATAATGGGACAGCGATTTTTGCCAACATATTTATAAAACCACTTCCAAGCCTCTGGGTTAATAGGTTCTCCAACTGAGCCTAAGATGCGTAAGGAGTTCATTTTGTATTGGCGAGGCCATTGAGTACCGTATTTCATCATTAACCGAATTAAGGTAGGTGCGGTGTAGAGCACGTTAACCTTATATTTTTCTATGATTTTCCAGATATTATCAGGTTTGGGTTTATCAGGGACGCCTTCGTACATCAAGGTGGTTACACCAGCCATAAGGGGGCCGTAGATAATATAAGAATGACCAGTAATCCAGCCCGGATCAGCTGTGCACCAAAAGATTTCATCACCGTGTAGATTAAATACCCATTTAATAGTGCGAAGGACATTTACCGCATAGCCGCCATGAACATGGACTACGCCTTTAGGTTTTGAGGTAGTGCCTGAAGTGTAGAGGACAAAGGCAATATCTTCAGCATCCATTTTAGTGGCTGTAGCTTGGCGTGACTCTGTTTCTATAAGCTGGTGGTACCAAATATCCTTTTTTTTATTAAATTTGATTTTTTGTTTGTTGTGCTTAACGACAATAACTTTTTTGATAGTTTTGCATTTATCTGCGGCTTTATCAGCAATTGTTTTGAGTTGGATATATTTACCTCTGCGGTATGAGCCATCGGCAGTTATTAAAATTTTAGCTTGAGCGTCTTTAATGCGCTCCTCAAGCGCTTTGGCGGAGTATCCCGCGTAGACAACAGAGTGGATAGCTCCCAATTTAGTGCATGCCAATAAGGCAATGGCAGTTTGTGGAATGTTGGGCATATAGATAGCTATGCGGTCACCTTTTTTGATCTTGAGTTTTTTTAACGCATTGACCAGTTGGTTGACTTCATAGTATAGGTCAAGATAGCTATATTGTTGCGTGTTGCCCTTTTCATCTTCATAAAGAATAGCTTTTTTATTTTCTGTTTTTGTTCCGATATGGCGATCAAGAGCATTATAGGCAAGATTAGTTTTTCCGCCAACAAACCATTTGTAAAAGGGTTTGTTAGATTCATCTAGGATTTTATCCCATTTACGAAACCAGTCAATTTCCTCAGCCGCTTTAGCCCAGAATTTTTTTGGATTACGGCGCGCTGATTTAAGAGTTTTTTCATAATCAACTACATGGCTTTTCTTAACAACTGTTTTGTTCGGTGGGTAGAGTTTTTGGTTTTGGGTGAGGACTTCAGTTAAGTCCCCTGATGTTTGAGACAACATAGGTTTGAGTTAGTT
>CAZVLW010000075.1:0-3857 GCA_964628705.1 uncultured Gammaproteobacteria bacterium | reverse complement strand
GAAGATTTAACCTGTGAACAAAAAGCGGGGCTAAAAGTTATCAGCATGGACATGTCCATGCTGATAACTTTTAGTGTAATGTCTAACACTATTTAATACGTTAGGCCGAAAAATATCCCGCGTAATTTGAGGACGTTAACAATTTGTGATAGACAAAGAAAGTGAGATAAAAAAGTGTTAGAGCAAAATAGAAATGTTCTTTTTGGGGCAATTTAGAAATGTTCCCTTTTCTTCAAAGCGACGCGCGTCAGCGCGGCGAGTATTTCTTAAAGTAATATAAAAAAATTAATGATAAAGCCAGCTTGTTGATAACTTGCGTTAAAAATCAAATCAGGATGATTTGATTTAGCAAGTTATCAATAAGCTGGCGTCCAAGTCGCGAGCGCCTGTGGAGAGTTCGTGGGCAACATGGATGTTGTCCACAACTATCCACAGGTGCCGCGGAAGTTGGCACCAATGTTTTGGGCGTCTTTTAAAAAGGGGATATTTCTAAGTTGCTTCTACAATGAGATAAAAAAGAGATAAAAATGAGATAAAAAAGAGATAAAAAAAGGTTTTTATTTTTTTGAAATTTTAGTATGGTTGGTTCTTTTCCGGCTTATTGCCAGTCATAATTTATAAAGAACTAATTCACAAAAATGAGAACCAACCATGCGCCTAATTATTGCAAACATTTATACCTTAACGCAACATATTTCTGACATTAATTCGCACGCAGAAAATTATCGGCCTGATAAATGCCCAAATTGCGGTGTAAAAAAACTTCGCTGCCATGGTTATTACTTTAGAAAATCAGATCGTGAAAATTCTGCCAAAAAAACGCTAAATCCGATACCAATTCCACGGTTTTTCTGTGCCAACTGTCGACGAACTTGCTCTGTTCTGCCTGAATGCATTCCTCCAAGACGCTGGTATTTGTGGCATATTCAGCAGGTGTGTATATTATTTTGCCTTGCCGGAAAAAGCTTTAGAGCAATTGATAAATGCTCATTACCAAGTAGACATACGATCAGTCGTTGGTTTAGAAAATTAAAAAGTGATTTTGCCCTTCATGCTATAAATTTAAAATCTTACTTTTCTTGGCTTGGTGCTTTTTCTGCTTTTGAACGTTTTTGGAAAAACTGTTTGGCTAAAATATCATTGGCAAAAGTCATGCTGCTTTTGAATAATTCTGGCGTTTATATCCCATAAACTTTAAGGAATCGTGATGATGAGATAGTTGGATTAACGCCCCATGGGGCGTCACACACAGTTTGCACATTCTACTAAGATGAAGATTTGTGATTTACTCCGGATTGCTGTTTTTATACAGCAGTAATTTTTGCTTTAACAAAATAAGGAGAATTTTTATGAATCACTTTATACATCCTACGGCCCTCTTTCGCCTTAGCGTTATTGGTCCATTAACCAGTCGCGACTGTTTAGATCACGGCGAATTCAAAAAAATAGTTCGTGAACTATCTGCTAAAACATATGATATTCCAAACAGCAAACGAGTTCATCTGGGTGAAAAAACGATCGAAAGATGGTATTACCTATGGCGAAAACATGGGATTGATGGGCTAAATCCAAAGAGGCGCAGTGACAAAGGAAAATCACATTTATCGGACGAAACCCAACAAACAATATTGACTCTAAAAAAAGAAAATCCGAAAAGGTCATTGAATACGCTGATTCAATTACTCGAAATACAGGGATATGCTGTAAAAAATCAAATCGCCAGAGCAACAATACATCGGTTTTTAAAAAATAATGGTTTGTCTAAACCATCAATCGATTCTTCTTCAGCCACCATAGAGCGTCGCTCTTTTGAGGCTCTATTTTCTGGCGATGTTTGGTATGGTGATGTTATGCACGGACCGTGCGTTCAAACGAATCAAGGTATTAAAAAAACATACTTGGTTTCAATTATGGATGACGCTTCTCGTTTAATTTGCCATAGCGCTTTTTGTTTAGATGAAACGGCATTGTCGATTGAATTTGTTTTAAAAGAGGCTCTGCTCAAAAGAGGATTACCTAAAAAATTCGTTATCGACAATGGATCGGCTTATCGATCGCATACACTGCAATCAATCTGTGCTCGATTAAACATTCAGATTTTTTACTGTCGTCCTTATGAGCCAGAAGGAAAAGGCAAGCTGGAACGATTTCATAGAACATTTAGAGGCCAGTTTTTAACAGAGATTAATATAAAAGCCATTCAGAGCCTGGATGATTTAAATGCTAGGCTTTGGGTATGGCTTGAGAAAATCTATCACCAAACACCACATAGTGCGTTAAAAGATGGGCAAACACCATTAATAAGATTTCAAAAAGATTTGATGAAAATAAAACCATTAGGGCATTTTGCTGAAAAGCTCGATCACTATTTTTATCATCGTATTAAACGCCGGGTAAAAAAAGATGGCACATTAAGCTATGAAGGTTCTCTTTATGAGGTCTCTTTCAGGCTAGTTAATCAGGATGTTTTTTTAGTGTTTGATCCGCACAAAAAAGTCCCGAAATGGATTGAATCCATGGATTACGAACGTATTAGCGACGTTTATCTTCTTGATAAGCATTTAAATAACCAAAGAATACGTCATCGATCTAGAGCAAAAACTAAAACAAAAAATAAAAATGAAGATGAAGATGAAGATGAAAAAACCAATACAGCACCAAAAGCGTCTTTAGTTGAGATTGCTTTTGAATCACAAAAAAAAGCATTAGGAATCACTTTTGATGTCAAAAATTAAATTGAAAAACATAATTGAAAAACGTAATTGAAAAACATAGTTGAAAAACATAGTTGAAAAACCTAGGAGATTGAAATATGTATCTACAACACTTCGGATTAAAACACGACCCTTTAGGAAAAACCATTCGACAAGCAATCAAGCAGCCGCAGAGCATTGCGCTTGAACAAAAACTCAACTGGCTTTTACAAACAAAAGGAATTGGTTTGGTTACTGGTGAGGCTGGAACTGGAAAAACGACCTCGATTAGAGAATGGACCAAAACATTAAACCCCATGACGCACAAAGTGATTTATCAATCTGATAATCATTTTCGACCTTTTGATATTTATTGTCAGCTTGCTGAAAGTTTAGGGTTAGAAAAATACCATCGATATAGCAAGTTATGGCGAGTATTAAAACAAGAACTCTTGGATTTACATGACAATAAACAATTAACCCCAATATGGATTCTAGATGAAGCACATCATTTGCCCGCTAATTTTTTAATGCAATTACCATCTTTTTTAAATTTTAGCTTTGATACTCGTGAGATCATGATTGTTGTTTTTGTTGGATTGCCATCATTAGGCACAACTTTAAAGCGACATATTTATTCCGCCTTAAATTCCAGGATACTCTTTCATTATCCATGGTGCACGATTGATAATTTCGATTCGTTTTCAAAATTTATTAGTACTGCATTTCAAAATGCTGGAAAACAAGAAACAATTTTGACGCAATCAGGATTAAAATTAATTCACATGGCATCAAAAGGAAGGTTGCGAGATGCTCATAAAATAATTACGCAAAGTTTACAATTAGCAACGGCAGGCCAATTAAATCACTTGCCGGATAACGTTATTGAGGATTCTATTAATCAGCTGCGTTTCGATTGATTTTAGCAATATAAAACGTCCTAAAGAACTGCTGTCTCACGCCAATTAGGTCGATACGATATTCCTAAATTAACGTGGGACGTTACAGTTTAGTTCAATTTAATTTTGTTCCTGTTCGTTCATTATATTGTCTACCACAATGATTACAGCGATATTGTTCATAACCTAAATTGGTTTTCCTTTTTATCTTTCGTATATTTGTTGACTGACAGTGAGGACAGTTCATCGGATTTTCCTTCAGAGA
>CAZVLW010000074.1:0-3883 GCA_964628705.1 uncultured Gammaproteobacteria bacterium | reverse complement strand
CGGGGCAGAGGGGAGTGGTTTTTCTTTCCTCTAGTTCAATTCTCCAGCATTGAACCATTAAGATAATTTACGGCTGATAAGGGCAGACACAAGGACAGTTCTTTAAATTTTATATTTAAAGGACTGTTCTTGAGTGGGGCGCAAAGAATTTAACGCCTAAGAACAGTCCTGCTAACGCAGAACTGTCCTTGTGGGGATTAACTAAATTTTAGAAAATATTTTTTCTCCCCTTGTCACCCGTCAGGGTGACGAGGGGAGATGTCCCGACAAAGTCGGGGCAGAGGGGAGTGGTTTTTCTTTCCTCTAGTTCAATTCTCCAGCATTGAACTATTAAGATAAAATCTCTATTTACTAAAGCAAAATATGTGAAGGGGAACCAAATTAAAAAAATTATGCTAAACAATCACCCATATAGCTACCACCTAATAACTTACGGGTGTCAGATGAACCACTCTGACTCTGAGCGTATCCACACTCTTCTGCAAAAGAGTGGTTTTAAGAAACTCCCAAAAGATAAAGCCCAAATCATTATCTACAATGCCTGTTCAGTTCGCCAATCAGCCATTGACCGTATCTGGGGCAATCTCAATCAAGATAAAAAAAATAATAAAATAGTTATTTTAACTGGCTGTGTTTTGCCCAATGACAAAACTAAATTTAGCCAAAAAGTTGACTTGATTTTAAATATTACTGATTTACCAAATTGGCCTGACAAAATTAGCCAAACTATTAAACCCGAAAAAAACAAAAGCTACCATCAACCAAAACATCGAGCATGCCACGACAATTATTTTTATATCTCAGCTCAACATCAATCAAACTACTCAGCTTACGTGCCAATTATGACCGGCTGTAACAACTTTTGCACTTATTGTGTAGTACCCTACACTCGCGGCAGGGAACACTCACGAGCGGCAAATAAAATTATCAAAGAAATTAAAAAACTTATCAAACACAATTACCAAGAAATCATCTTACTTGGTCAAAATGTAAACTCATACAACTCAATCTTGTTTTCCACAAATAAAAAAACAAACTTCCCTCAACTCATCAAAATGATAGACACTATACCAGGCAATTATTGGCTCAATTTTACCTCTTCTCACCCCAAAGATTTATCTGATGAATTAATTGAATTATTTAAAACAAGCCAACACTTAACACCTTATCTGCATTTAGCTCTACAATCCGGCTCAAATAAAATTATAAAAAAAATGAATCGCCGCTATACTGCCGGGGAATACAAAAAATTAATTAAAAAGCTCCGCAAACTAAACCCTGGCATGGCTATCAGCACTGATATTATAGTTGGCTTTCCCGGTGAAACCCAAAAAGACTTTGAGGCTACTGCCAAACTTATGCAAGATGTAAAATTTGATATGGCCTACATTGCCAAATATTCACCGCGCCCCAATACCGCTGCTGCCAACCTTAAAGATGATGTCAGCCAAACTGAAAAGAAAAAACGAGAAAAAATTCTAACTCAAATTCTCAAACAAACTGCCCTTGAAAGAAACCAATTTCTCATCGGACAAACTGTCAAAATTCTAATAGATAAAATTAACTTGAACAATAATACATCAACCATCATTGGCCATACCAATCAATTTAAGCATGTTAAAATAAAGCCAATCAATAACCCGCCGCTAACAAAAAACCATATTGGGCAATTTATTCAAGCTAAAATTACATCTGCCACACCGTGGCACTTAACAGCTGAAGCACCATAACAAACTAACCCAAATATATGCAAACCAAACAAGAAAAAAGACAAAATGTTGGCCATAAAAATAAAAAAAAGGAAAAAAGAGGTGCCACTCTGGCCACCCAAATTTCACGCGCCCGCACCACTAAAAAGCACCGATCTAAAAAAAATATTAAAACTAATAAAACCTAATCAGCTACGATAAATTCAATAAAATTATGCTAATTAATTCTCCAGAATTGAATCATTAAAATAATTTACGGCTGATAAGGGCAGACACAAGGACAGTTCTTTAAATTTTATATTTAAAGGACTGTTCTTGAGTGGAGCGCAAAGAATTTAACACCTAAGAACAGTCCTGCTAACGCAGAACTGTTCTTATGGGGATTGACCCATTAAGATAAAACCATTAAATAAAACCTATGAAAAAAACTCTTATTGTCGTTTTAGGTCCAACCGCATCAGGAAAAACTAAACTAGCTGTTAAATTAGCTAACTATTTTAAGGGTGAAATAATTTCTGCAGATTCACGCCAAATTTATCAACATATGGACATTGGTACTGGCAAAGATAAAACAGCATATAAAAATATACCTCCCCACTTGATTGACATTAAAAAACCAAATCAACAAATTACTTTGGCTGAATACCAAAAACTGGCTAAACAAAAAATAAACTCTATTGCTAAAAAGGGATATTTGCCTTTTTTAGTTGGCGGCACAGGACTCTATATTAGCGCCGTAGTAAAAAATTACAACATTCCTCAAATTAAAACCAGCCCACAAATTAGACGCAAGATTTTATCCATCTCGCTTGCAGAAAAAATCAAACTGCTTAAACAAAAAGACCCTCAAGCCCTAAAAATGATTGACTCCAGCAACCCCCGTCGAATTAATCGAGCTCTTGAGATATGCTTTGCCGGCATACCTTTCTCAAAAACTAAACGCAAAAACAAACCTCTTTATCACACTCTTTTACTTGGCCTTAGGCCAAACAAAAGCCAACTTGAAAAAAATATAAATCAACGTGTTGATCAAATGATACAAGACGGCTTAATTCAAGAAACACAAAACATTATTAGCCATTATGGACCAAACTCACAAACTCTGTCCACTTTAGGCTATGCTGAAATTATAGATTATTTAAATAAAAAAACCAGCCTTGATGAGGCTGTCAGTTTAATCAAACTCCACACTCGCCAATATGCCAAACGACAAATCACTTGGTTTAAAGCTATGCCAAATATAAATTGGGTAAAAAACTACTCACAAGCTAAAAAAAATATCCAAGAATTTACCACTGCACTAAACTAAACATAAAAAACATTTGATAAACGGAAAAAATTAATGAACCCCTTACACCTGAACCACTTTCTTTATAATACCTTATAATAAAATTTTTCCTTTGCATCTCGGTGCTAAACTTCTGTGTTATTCAGCGCAATTATAAATTATAGACTGTATACGCCGCCCCTAGCACAAAAATTACTATCAACAGCGCCCCTCCTATCAATCCCAGCCATTTGGGAACTTCAAACTCGGGCTTGCGCGGCCCCTTTTTTCTGGCAACAAAATAGGTAACCACCTCCAATGAACCAGCTATACCAATACCTAAAGCGCCTATTAAACTAAGTACGCCCACAAAATCCCTGACACCACTCAAAAAAATAAGCAATGGTACTGAAACCACTATAACCCAAGCCCAAAACCTGGGCACTTTATAATCAAACATATAAATTTCATGCAAAGCCAACCCCAATGTCAAAAAACTTGTTGCCATAGTAAAAAAAGCAAAAGTATTGGCTATTAAAATCATTTTATAACCCATCATTTGCCCTAAACCCACACTGGCTACTTCAGTCACATTACCATCTGACACACTCACTATTAAACCAGCAAATAATAAGTATATGATAGGAGGAATAGCCGCCCCAATCAAAACTGCTCTTTTCATAATTTTCTCCCGCCGCTTGAGTATCATTCTCACCTCCGGCACAGACACAATACCTGAACATGAAAACAATAAAACTCCGTAAGGCACTGCCAGCTTACCCAAATCAAAACCCTTTACATTTGCCAAATCAATATGGTTAAAAGTCAAAATTGCTATTAAAAAAATCACCGTTAAAATAATTACTGTCATGATAAGCTCCGCCCTTTTAATAACAGACAAACCAAT
>CAZVLW010000073.1:0-4032 GCA_964628705.1 uncultured Gammaproteobacteria bacterium | reverse complement strand
AAAATCTTTCCTTAACTGAAAGTAAAAAGTGGTATAGTATTTTTAGGGATTGACATAATTTTTTTTCATGATAAGCGGAAAAATGGCCAAGATCCGTCTTTGGGGGCTCTAATTCCACTTTTAAATTAAATTCTTCTTCTAATAATTTTAAAGTTTTTTTATACGTAATTTTTGGAAACGGCCTGTTTATTTTAGCTAATTCAAAAATTCTTTCTTGACCCGCTAATAGAACTATATCTTCTTCATGTAAAGACAGCATCTGATTTATTAGAAAACAAAACATACGCTCCTGAACATCTATAATGTTATCTAAGTCGCTATCTGCCTTTTCGATTTCCACATGCCAAAATTCATTTAAATGTCTGAAAAAGGTTAATTCTTCCATTTCCAAAAATATTTAAACCATGAAAATAAATGTATCCAAGTCATTTTGGAAAATAGATCTTTAATACTCCCCTGACCCGAAGACAGGCGATGCGGCAGATGTATAACTTGGGCATCTGGCACAAACCAAACTTGCCAATTATTTTGCCACATACGGTGGCATAAATCAGTATCTTCTAAAAATAAAAAGAAACGTTCATCAAATAAACCGACTTTTTCCAGAGCAGGTTTTGCCACCATAAAACACCCGCCCAAGACCCAATCAACCTGGGTGGGGATAGTTAAATCTTTATCTTTATAAAGATAATAATTTAAATAATCTTGCCCTTTTTGTGTTTTACCTAAAGCTGTTCGCCGGTAGAGAAAAGTAGCAAACTTGGGAAAGCGATATACTGTTTCTTGCTTGGTTTTGTTGGGGTTAATTATTTTAGGAGCCGCGATGCCGGCTTTAGGATGGAGCTTTAAAAATTCAACCAACTCTTGAATGGCATACTGGTTTAGAGTAATGTCTGGATTAACAATTAAAATATACTCTCCCCTGGCGTGCTTGATGCCGAGATTATTTCCCCCGCCCATACCTAAATTTTTATGGCTTTTTATAAAATTAACGGCTGGATAGTCTTGGCGCATCATTTTACCAACAGGCTCTGGCGAGGCATTGTCCACCACAAGAATTTCCCAGTTGAAATCAAACTCAAAACCAACTACTTTTTTTAAAAAATATTTTACTAAATTTTTTGAATTATAATTGAGTACGATGAGGGAAAGGGTCATAAAAATTCATTAACAAGTAACTCACACACAACTCGCCTGTGTGGCTGGCTATTCAAACCATTGCCTGATTTGTGTTGGTTTAGTGGCGGATATGCGCTTATTAAATTTGCGCTTGCGGTAAATTGATTTGAAATTTTTTAAAATGTAGCTGATGGACCTTGTTAAATTTGAATTTTCTAAGATTAACATAAATATAAATTTTTTCAACTCATAAAAAAAGATATATATAAAATGCCTGCTAAAATTAGCCCAACTTTCATTTTTTAAGAGCAGCATTAGATGATTGCGGTATGAGTAAAAATTTATAAAATCCTCTTTTTGTAAACGATTTTTAAGAATATTGAATGAGGTGGTCTTACCTTTAATTTTTGCGCGGCGATGATGATAAGCTATTGCTTGAGGCTCATAATAACTGACGTAGCCGGCCAAACGCAAGCGCCAAGCCAGATCAACATCTTCCTTATACATAAAAAAATTTTCGTCAAAATATTGTTTGCCAAATTTTATATACTCAAGCGCTTGGCGCCGCAATAACATACATGCGCCACTAATCCCAAAAACTTGCTCGGGATTATTAAATTGTCCTTTGTCAACTTGACCCGCTCCTCGCTCATAAAAACTGCGGTTTTTATTGGCGACAATACCGCATGAGTCTAAAATATTTGTTTTTTCTAAGTTGGCCAGCCCCTCTTCTTCCAGAGTGTTGACTTTCAATTTTAAAAGTTTACCGCCAACGCTGGCAAGGTCTGCATTGCTTTTAATACGTGCAAGTGAGTGTTTGATAAAATCTTGATGCAAGGTCAAATCAGGATTCATTATCAAAATGTATTCACCTTGGGTGGACTCTATAGCTTGATTCCAAGCACGGCACAATCCGACGTTTCTAACATTGCGTAAGATTTTGATGCTGGGAAAATTATCTTTAATCAATTTAACTGTTTTATCTGTTGAGGCATTGTCAACTATAAATATATCTGGTTGGCTATTTTGTGTAACAAAATAGCTTTGCCCGATAATTGAGTCTATAAAATGCGGCAAATATTTAATTGAATTGTAGGTAACGATAATAATAGAAAGTGTCATAAAAAACAATTAACGATTAGAGATAACTAAAAATAAATATGATTTTATCACTATGTGGCTAAGTGGCTAAATACTCTAGACTGCTCTGTGCTTTTTATTATTTAGTATGAGTGGCATGATCGGTATAGCTCAGATAAACTGATAAAAGTAAAAGGTAGCCAATACCTAATGGGTGATTTAAATAAGGGGTGAATATATTTACAAAAATTAAAGCCACCAGTGAGAGAAGTAACCCTAAATACACAAAGTTATAATTATTCCCTTTGGCATAACTATTATTGGTATGGATAATTTGATTTATATCAATTCGGTGATATAGACCTTTGAGTATAGCATAAATAAGATAAGCATAAACCAACAATCCGGCTAAGCCAAACTTAAGCCACATATCCAAGTAGCCCCACTCAAATGCATAAGTTGTATACTCCCCACTGGCGCCAGCGGTGCTTTGTAGAACCCTTGGGTCAAGACTGCGATAGGTAAGTGTAGCACCAAAACCAGAGCCAATAATTGGGTGTTTTTTAATACCTTGAGCAATAGGTCCAAGCATATTTATCCGTGAAGAGCCAGCCTCCTCCACTTGGGTGGCTCTTTGCTCAATTAAACGGCCTAAATCCTCTGCTGACTTGGCGGGCGGCAGATTTAAAATAACGAACAACATAGCTATAGATACCAAGCAGATTGAGATAAAAATAAAAAAATTTGCTATGAGCGATTTGGCTTGTAATTTTAGGCTGATTTGTTTTTTATAAAAATAATAAATTAAAAACAAAAAATAAATACCCATAGCGCTCACTAAACCAACCCATAGACTCCTTGAAAAACTCAAAAAAATAACAGATAAGGCAAAGATGGGTAAAACAAAATAAAGTTTATTAAAAGCTTTCAATTTTTCGCGTTTTAAATGTTTGATAAACTGCGGCCATAGCATCAAAAAGCCAACAAGGGTATAAATATGGGATTGTAAAAATACACGGTGAAAATTGTCTGAAAATTGCGTTATCTCCCCTACTCTGGTGTCGCGTATCCAACGGTAAAGCTCTGGCAGGGCCCAGCTAAAATTGTGTGAAAAAATATATAAAAACAAAAAACTTTTAATAATCAGCCAGATCAGCGCAGCTGTGGCTACTTGACTAAGTTGATACCAAAAAGGATGATTGGACGGTCGCTCTGAGTTAAAAATAAAAACAACATCCAGTAAAGGAAAAAGATAAAGGAAAAAGAGCCAATTATTAAAATCAAAAAAAATATTGGCAAAATTATTCCCTCTTAAATATCCCCAAAGCAGAGCCCATAAAATAATAATGGCTAAAACTAAAAATGGTGTGAATAGTTTAAATTTTTTTAAATTTTGCCAATAAACAGATATCTTGTGTTTGTCTGCCAGACTAATTAGCCAAGCAAAAAATACCGCCATAAAAATACCAATCCTGATAGAAATGGAAATACCTTCATAATTAAAAGCGAACAAATAGCCCTGTGAGCCAACAATTAATTCCGCTATGGCAATATAGAGCCCCCAAAGTAAATTTTTTAAACTTAAGACAAAAACTAAGACCGCAATGATTATAAAAGCGAGCAGATTGAACTCAGGTAAAAGCCAAGCAAAAAAAGACAACAGTTCTGCAATAAATAAAAAAACTAATGTTGCTTTAAAATATGATATTTGATTTAGACGGTTGTAGAGAAGAGACATAAATTGAGTATATAGTATAAAGCTAAATGGGGGCGAGGGCTATTTCTTCTACTCAGCTTTAGCTGAAGGTGGGTGCAGTTGAGTGCACAGTAATT
>CAZVLW010000072.1:0-4057 GCA_964628705.1 uncultured Gammaproteobacteria bacterium | reverse complement strand
AACGCCTAAGAACAGTCCTGCTGGCGCAGAACTGTCCTTGTGGGGGATTCAACGCCTAAGGACAGTTCTTTAAATTTTATATTTAAAGGACTGTTCTTGGAACAAAGCCTGGGGGATTTAACGCCTAAGAACAGTCCTGCTGGCGCAGAACTGTCCTTGTGGGGGATTTATCGTGACTTAATAGCCAATTACCTAAAAAAATACTCAAACCAAAGTATATAATTTGGTTTATTTTGCTGACTGTCATTTTTTTTAGTTGTGTTATTGTCTTCGTTTGAAATAATCACTACTTTTTCACCGGATCGTTTTAAATTTAGATTTTCCCTAGCTTGAGTTTCTATATACTCATCAGTTCGTAAATATTTTATCATTTCAGCCAGCTCCAAATTGGTATCTTGCAGGCGCTGAATCTCTTCCCTTAAATGATCCAATCTTTTATCTACATTTTGTTGGTTTATTTTTTTTTGATAAATTGAATAACCAATAAAAATTAACACCAAAATTAAAACTATACTAAATATAGATGAATAAATCGCTCTGGACCAAAAATTTATATTTTTTTTGGGTTTCATAATTTAAAAAAAACTATAACCAAAACTAAAAAGCAGCATACTTAAGATAATAAGTATTGAAAAAATCCTCCAAAATTTTCTAACTTTATTATTTTTTAGCATCATATAATAGAAATTAGTAATAAGTAATAAAATAAATTCAATAATTCAATCGTCAATATTATTTAACGTTTAAGTATTGATAAATATGCCTCTGGTGGAATATCCACCTTACCCATACCTTTCATTTTCTTTTTACCCTTTTTTTGCTTTTCCAACAATTTTCTTTTACGCGTAACATCACCGCCATACAACTTAGCCGTTACATCTTTACGCATCGGCGGTATTTTAGCAGAAGCAATAATTTTACCTCCTTTATTTTTCCCATCTGCTTGGTAGTTGATAGCCGCCTGAATTTTTACCTCAAACATTTGGCGAGGTAAAATATCTTTTAATTTATACACTATTTGCTTGCCCGCCCTGTGTGCTTCATCACTATAAGCCACTGTAGAAAGAGCTTCTACCATTTCTTCAGCTACTAAAATATCTATACGAACAATATTTGCCTCAAGATATCCCACAAAAGTATAATTCAGTGTGGCATACCCTTTAGTCGCACTCTTTAGTTTATCATAAAAATCCACTAAAATTGAAGATAGTGGCAATTCATAATGTAAAATAGCAGTTTCTTGGCTAAAATATTCTGTATTTTTATAAACACCTCTTTTAGCTTGCACCAACTCCATAATATCACCAATATGTTCCTTGGGCGTTAAAATATCGCATTTTACCCACGGTTCTTGAACCTTCTCTATTTCACCTTGATTGGGTAATTCATGGGCAGAATGTATTTCTTTAAACTCATGACTACCATGTTTTTTTATTTTATATGCCACCGAAGGTACTGTCACAATTAAATCTATACCATACTCGCGCTTAATTCTCTCAGTAATTATTTCCATATGCAACATACCCAAAAAACCGCATCTAAAACCAAATCCCAAAGCAATACTTGACTCAGGTTCATAGCTCAATGAAGCGTCTGTTAATCTCAATTTTGCCAAAGCATCTCTCAGGTCTTCATAATCACTTCCCTCTTTACAAAATATACCGGCAAAAACCATTGGCTGGACATCTTTATAACCGGATAAAGCCAGCTCCTTGTAGTAATCATTTTTATCTTTTTTATTTGCCACGCTTAACTTATAATTTACAATGGTATCTCCTACGCGGCAATAATCAATATCTTTAAGGCCAGTCACTACATAACCAATCTGACCTGTTTCTAATTTATCAGCTTTGACTGTTTGCGGTGAAAAATAACCCACATCAGTCACCGCACCGTCAACTTGAGTTCCTATAAAATGCAATTTATCACCTAAGCTAATTTGTCCACTAACTATTTTAATATAAGCCACCACACCTTGATAATCATCGTATTTAGAATCAAAAATTAAGGCCTGCAACACATCATCTTCTCGTTTTGGTTTTGGCGCTGGTATTTTTTGGTTAATTATCTCTAATAAATTGGCTACACCCTCACCAGTTTTTGCAGATACTAAAATTATATCATCTTTATTGCAACCAAGCAGGTCCACCACTTCATCGCTAACTTGTTCTACTCGGGCAGCAGGTAAATCAATTTTATTTAATACCGGAATTATTTCCAAATCTTGATCCAAAGCTAAATATAAATTGGCTAAAGTCTGCGCTTGTATACCTTGTGTCGCATCAATCACCAAAAGCGTGCCTTCCACAGCAGCCAATGAACGTGAAACTTCATATGAAAAATCCACATGTCCCGGTGTATCAATTAGGTTAAAAATAGAATTTTTATATTTCATCCTGACCGGCTGAAGTTTGATTGTAATACCTCTTTCCCTTTCCAATTCCATCTGGTCCAACAATTGTTCTTTCATTTTTCTTTTATTTACAGTTTCAGTCAACTCCAACATCCTATCAGCTAAAGTAGATTTACCGTGGTCAATATGTGCTATTATGGAAAAATTACGTATACTGGTCATATTGTGAGATTATTAAAATAATTTAATTCCTGCCCCTTACTAAGCTTATGAGATGACTTGACATACAAGGACAGTTCTTTAAATTTTATATTTAAAGGACTGTTCTTGGAACGAAACCTGGGGATTTAACGCCTAAGAACAGTCCTGCTGGCGCAGAACTGTCCTTGTGGAAATTAATTCCTGCCCCTTACTAAGCTTATGAGATGACTTGGCATACAAGGACAGTTCTTTAAATTTTATATTTAAAGGACTGTTCTTGGAATGAAACCTGGGGATTTAACGCCTAAGAACAGTCCTGCTGGCGCAGAACTGTCCTTGTGGAAATTAATTCCTGCCCCTTACTAAGCTTTTGAGATAGGGTGGATAGTGCCTTTTTTCTCTCTTTGCTTGGCAAGGAAATAACTCTCCACCCCTCCGCCTCGCTTCGCTCAGAACCTCCCCTCATAGAGGGGATAAAATCAAGGAGTTTTTTATCATTAACTGTTATTTGTTGGTTGTTTTTTTATAATACTTTTTATCTCCTTAACTTCCTCACATCCAAGTATCCAACTAAATATCAGATACGCACCACTGGCTAAAAAGCCCGATACTCCAAACTGAAGTAATACCCCGATAAATCTTGTCATATCCACATTATTACCAACAATATATTTACTTATCTGCAATATTATAGCTGCACCAATAGTTGCTGTTACAAATTTAATAACACTTATTAAAATATTTTTATCATCCAAATATCCGATTTTGCGCCTAAGGATTGTAAATAAAAATATAAAATGTAAAATGCTAGTTGCTGAAAAAATAATTACCATACCCACCACACCCATTATAGGCGCGACTATGATATAACCCACTATATTTAAACCCATAGCAGCCAAACTTACCACTACTGGAATTTTAGTATTTTGCATAGAATAAAAAGCTCTGGCCAAAAACGGAATTAAACCCTGGGCAAAAAGCGATACTGCAAAAAAACCAAGCGCATCAGCAGTTAAAATAGTGTCTTGCCAGTCAAACTGTCCTGTTCCTAAGATCAATCTTACGATTTGTGCGCGAAGTGCAATTATAAACACAGACACCGGCACAATCAAATATAGAATCCTGCGCACAGTAATTGAAAATCTGGACAAAAATGCTTGTTTATCCTGCTTTGTGATACTTTCTGAAAGTGCTGGAAAAGAAGTAATTGCCAGTGAAACCGCAAATATACCGATCGGCACGCTTTGCAAGTTAAATGCCAAGTTAAAAACAGCTAATGATCCCGCCACCAAAGTTGAAGCTACAATAGTAATCGCAATTTGATTGAATTGATTACCCGCTAAGCCAATTGTTCTCGGCAGCATCAACTTCAAAATTCTTTTTAAATATTTATTTTTAAATGCCAATACGGGCTGCCATTTAAAACCTGCCTTAATACTGTCTGGCAACTGTATTATTAAATGTAAAAAAGCCCCCAATACGACTCCCAGCCCCAAGCCAACC
>CAZVLW010000071.1:0-4082 GCA_964628705.1 uncultured Gammaproteobacteria bacterium | reverse complement strand
TTATATGACTCAACCAAGGGTGTTTGGGTTAGATTTTAGATGGCTTAATTCGATATTTTAGCAAAAAACACCTAAAAATGTTAAAATAAAATAAACAACATATGAATTGGAATTTTGATATAATTAACTTTTTACTGCTTCTTACAGCTGGATTAAATTTTGGCTTAGGTGTTTTAATATATTCCAACAATAAACAAAGGAAACTAAACCGACTCTATGGTTGGAATATATTAGCTATAATCTCATGGATTATAGCTATGTTTTTATTTAGGTCAGCTAGCCAGTCTAATGTGTTTTTTTTGGCCATTATTCTATATATTACCCCCACCCTAATAGCCAGCAGTTTTTTGTATTTTACCTATTTTTTCCCCACCAAAAAAAAACCGGGGTTACAAAACAAAAGCTGGGTTATATTTTCCATAAACCTTGCAGTTGTCTTACTCACAGCCACACCGGGTCTTGTTATCCAAGGGGCTGAGATTCGCTTGGGTTTAGAAAACACCCTTAACTTTGGATCACTATATATTATTTATGTCTTATATATACTTAGTTTTTTCTTATATGGATTTTATCGGCTAATTATTAAATACACACACTCAACTAATATTGAAAAGGTGCAAATTATATACCTGCTTATTGGATATGGTGGTGCTGCTAATATTGCATTTGTAACCAACCTTATTCTACCTTGGGCGGGGGTATTTGCTTTTAATTGGCTAGGGCAAGTGGCCACTGTTTTAATGGTTGGGTTAACCACCTACGCCATTATTGCCCACCGTATGATGGATATTAAACTTGCCCTTAGAAAATCAGTAGTTACACTTAGTTCTTTTTTTACCGTCATTATTTTAGCTGTTACTTTAGAAAGGTTGAGCTATATCCTTTTACCAAATATCTCCAGCTGGGTTAATATACCCATTCTAGCTGGTGCTATATATCTTTTTCCTATACTTAAAAACAAATACTTTCAGCTAGCTAATAAATATTTCTTTACCTCGCTTTATGATAGCCATAAAATAATTACAGACCTAAGCAATCAGCTCAACAAATCTCTTCAAGTTAGGGTGATTTGCGGCTACACCTCACAAACCCTGATTAATTCTTTTCACTCCAAAGCATTGGGGGTTTTAATAAAAAAAGAAAAACAAAACAAATATCACACAATATACAACAATAAATTTCCCCAATTCAAAAACAAAAATTTTGCGGGTGATAATTACCTAAATAAATTATTCGTTAAACAAAATGAACCTATTGTTGTAGAAGAGGTTTTAAAAAATAAAAATATATATTACCAAGCTAAAAAAACCATTGACCTTTTGATAAAATATGGAGTAGCTGTGGTTGCTCCACTTAATATTAAAAATAAAACCATCGGCTTAATCGCGCTTGGTGAAAAAGAAACGGGCGATATATACAACTCTGAGGACTTAAAGGTTCTAAAAATTATCAGTTCACAAGTTGCCATTGCTCTGCAAAATGCTATACTTTATGAGGAACAGCAAAAATTTGGTGAAAGGTTAAAAAAGGAAGTTAATAAAGCCACTGCTGACCTAAGAGAGGCAAATAAACACCTGCGAAAGCTTGATAAGGCAAAAACGGAATTTATTTCCATCACCTCACACCAACTAAGAACGCCTCTCACTGGCTTGATGGGGTATTTAACAATGATACTTGATGGTGATTTCGGTAGACTTAAAAAAAGCCAACAGGAAATATTTAATGAGCTATTAAGTAATACGGGGCGCTTAATTCGTTTAGTTAATGTATTTTTAAATGTATCCAGAATTGAGCTTGGTCGCTTGGTGTTAAACAAATCAACTCAACAAATAGAGGATTTGGTAGAATCCTCAATCCAAGAGCTTAAACCACAAATCAATAAAAGGGGATTAATCACCACTTTTCACAAAACCTCTAAAAAAATACCACCAATCCAACTTGATAAAGATAAGATAAAAGATGTAATTTTAAATTTAATAGGTAACGCTATAAAATACACCAACCAGGGTAAGGTTTCTATCCAATTAAAAAAGGATAATAAATATATTATCTTTAGTGTAACTGACACAGGGGTTGGTTTTACCAAGCAGGAATCTAAAACTTTTTTTAAAAAATTCTCCCGTGGTGAGTTTGGTAAGCTTGGTATAGAGGGTTCGGGTTTGGGTCTCTTTATAGCTAAAAATATCATCCAAGCACATCAGGGTAAAACATGGTGTGAATCCAAAGGTCGCAACAAAGGATCCACTTTTTATTTTACACTTCCAATAAATTAAGTTATATATCAAACATGAAATATCAACCAAAAATTTTAATTATTGAGGATGATGAATTTCTTTCCGGTATGTATATTACTAAATTTAGCAAAGAGGGGTTTAGTGTTTTTTTTAGTGAAACTGGTGAGGATGGCCTTAATCGCGCTAAGAAAGAAAAACCTGACCTTATTTTACTTGACATTTTACTACCACAAATGAATGGTTTTGAAATATTAAAAAAACTTAAAGAAGATACTGCCACAGCCATGATTCCGGTTATTATTTTAACTAATTTATCTCAAGAGTCAGATATTAAAAGGGGATATGAATTAGGTGCTGTTGATTATTTAGTTAAAGTCTACAACATCCCATCTGATGTGGTAAAAAAAGTGAAAGAACGTGTTCGGCATTAGAACTATTGTGATTAAAATGTTTTTATAAAAAACTTTTTATTTTTTTAATAATTAAAATTTAAAACCCCGTGAGCCGGGTTTTTTAATTACCTGGTTATTTTTAATAAAACATAAAAAACCAACCTCACTCTTCACTTAAATCGCAACATCTATAAATTAAACAGAAACACACAAACCCTTGCTTGTAAATATCCCCATTCTAACAACCTCGGTAAGGCTTGTTTATTATATATTCATAATAGTCTTTATAATTTACAGACTCTTTATTTTCTGATCGGCATAACTAAATATAAATAACTCTTATCCTCTAATGGTTTTAAAACTACCGGATTATCTGAACCATTTAACTCAAAACCAACTTCTCCTTTCTCTATATTTTGCAAGCCATCTAATAAGTATTTATAATTAAACACAACCGAACCATCTTCACCTTCAATTCTTTCCAAACTAAGCTCTGAGTTGCTTTCACCCAATTGGGTATTACTTGCACTAACTTTGAGACTTTTTCCTTTTTGACTAAAATACAAACTAACATCATTTATACCTGATTTGGTAAACAAACTTGTACTCTTAATAACCTTCTCCAGCTCTTTTTTATTAATAATGGCTTTGGTTTTGTAACCTGAAGGGATGATCTCCTTATAGTCAGGATACTCTCCATCCACCAATCTTGATATCATCTCCACTTCACCTACTCTAAACATTACTTGGTTTTGTGAAAAATACACTTTAATATCTGTTTTTTCATCAGGTATCAACCTTGTTAACTCCTGTAAAGTTTTAAGTGGTATTATTTTTTTAATTTGTGTTTGTTTTTCAACTTTAGTTAATTCTGTTTTAAATTCTGCCAAACGATAACTATCAGTTGCCGCTAAGGTTAAGTTTCTATTTTCCAAATTAAATAATATACCTGAAAGTTCTGGGCGTATATCATCATAAGATGCACTATAGAGTACCTTGGATAATGCTTTTTTAATATCAGCTGACACTAAATTAATTTCTTCACCTTTTTCAACCTCTGGAATAATAGGGTATTCGTCAGCCGCTTGGGTTTTAATTTTTGTTTTTTGGTTTTTTGATTGAATAATTAAATTTCCAGAATCTATATAAAACTCCAACTCATCATCTGTTAAAAAGGAAACATAATCATAAAAAAGTTTAGCTGGCACGGTTATCTCACCTTGATTTTCAACACTTCCTCTCATTTGTGTTTTTATACCTATATCTAAATTTGTGCTTCCCAGCACAATTTTATCTTTGGCTTTTATTAAAATATTATTCAAAATAGGTAAACTTACATTTTTTCCGGCTATATGTGCCACTACAGAGAGTGCCTTGAGCAGATTTGATTGTTTACATTTAATTTTCATGTATATAATAATTAGTTAATATATTAATTGTAATACCCGCCCCTGTG
>CAZVLW010000070.1:0-4145 GCA_964628705.1 uncultured Gammaproteobacteria bacterium | reverse complement strand
TTCAAGAACAGTCCTTTAAATATAAAATTTAAAGAACTGTCCTTGACTCTCCCCTCGTCAAGCAAGGGGATAAAAAGATAAATTATTCTTTCGCTTCCTCCCCCCTCTTTGAGGGGAGGTGCCAAGCGAAGCGAGGCGGAGGGCCTGCCTCCCGAAGGGAGGGTGGTAAAGCTCTCCCCTCTGCCGACAAAAGACGAGGACCCGCCTAAATTATCTTAATGGTTCAATTCTGGAGAATTGAACCAGAGAAATAGTTAACCCCCCACAAGGACAGTTCTGCGTCAGCAGGACTGTTCTTGGGTGTTAAATTTTTTGCCTCTCACTCCTTGACCCCCCTCTTTGATGGGGTTTTAGAAATAATAATAATAAAAACAGTTATTTGAATTAAAAAAACTGCTCTTGGAAAAGATTAACGCCTAAATTTTAAATTCTATGATTGCTATTTTTTGCCATTTACAAATAACTCTTCAAATTGTTCAAGCGCTTTAACTTGTTCTTGATTAGGATGCGCTTCAGGGCGATACTGTTGAATTAAAGCAAGCGCCTCATTAGTACTCATACCGGTAGAGATAAAATAAGCCGCTGTCATGGTAGGTGCTCTGCCATGACCTTCTTTGCAGTGGATATATATTTTCTTTCCCATAGCAACCAACTCAGCAATTGTTTTAGCACCAAACCTCATTTGTTCTATAGTGGGTGGACTATGATCAATAATAGGAATCCAGATAAAATATTCAGCTCCATAGGGCTGGTCAACATGCTCGGCTTCAAGTGAAATATCCACACTTATGTTTTGACTCAATAATTTTTCTTGATAATGTGACTGACAGCACATATTGGTTCCCACAAAAATTTGTTGGCTAATTTGATTAAATTCAAATTCACTAGCTGGGTGATATGACATAAAAAACTTTAATTTTAATTTTATCTTAGAGATACCTCAAAGATATCTCCAGAGATAAAAAATAATATCTATAAATTGAGATCTTGAATGGTCGGGGTGCGGGGAATTGAACCCCGGCTACATGACCCCCAGCCATGCGTACTACCATTATACTACACCCCGTAAATAATTTAAATTATATAAAACCCTATAACTTAATCCTAATTCAAGTTCCATATTTGGTAGCCGGTTATATATATCAACTAAAGGAAATTGACATATTCAACACTCTCTGGCAAAACAATTTAACAATCATTTTGCCCTTTATGCCTCAGCTGACCGGTGAACCTGTAATTCCGCCAGCTTGGCTGAACGAAACAATAACAGATTACCAATGGAACTACTTGTAGAACTTCGAAAAAGGAAACTTTTAGCTATAGGGTAATGGTAATATAACATTTTTTGTATGATTTGTTAAATTTTCATAGCTTGTCTTTTACGGCGTTCAAAGTCGCGTTTTTTAATATCCTCGCGCTTGTCATACTTTTTCTTACCTTGGCCTACTCCGATTTTGAGCTTAACTAAACCATGAGAAAGATAGACTTCCAAGGGGACTATAGTTATACTCGCCTGTTTAGCTTTACCAAATATATATTTAATTTCCTTGTGCCTTAAAAGCAATTTACGCTGACGGTAAGGATTGTAATTTATTTGAGCTAAAGCAGCTGGCTTGTAAGCTGAAATATGCGCTTTAATTAAATACGCCTCTGTGTCGGTCAGCACTTCTATATAAGCGCCTTTTAAATTGATAGATCCCCTTTTAACTGATTTAACCTCGGGCCCACTTAAAACTAAACCAGCCTCAAAGGTATCAAGGATTTTATAATTATGATAAGCTTGTTTATTAGTAGCCAGCATATAATCAGTTAACAAAAATCAATAATAATTAACAAAACAATGCTCTCTCTATTGGTTATTAGTTGTTGGCTGGGGACACTTTAATTATACCAAAATATTAGCTATAATAATAAATATATGGCACTTAAAAATAGCATAAAAGAAAAATTAAATCAATGCACCCAAGAACTTTATGGCATAAATAAGGCTGGTTTTAATATTGAATACCCACCACAAAGAGAATTTGGAGACTACTCAAGCAATATTGCCTTGGTGATAGCCGGACAAATAGAAAAAAATCCTAAAGAAATCAGCAGTCAAATTATCAATTGGCTGGAAGGTCAAAATATAAAAGAAATTGATAAAATGCAAAGCGCAGGTTCTGGGTTTATAAACTTTTACCTTAAACGGGATGTTTTAATTAATGAATTAGAAAAGATATTAAAACAAGGCGAAGCATACGCAAAAAGCACGACGGGCAAAGGTAAAACAATGGTCTTAGACTATTCGGCTCCTAATATTGCTAAAAAAATGCATATTGGGCACCTGCGTTCAACTGTCATAGGCGCGGCTCTTTATAATATTTTTAGCTCTCAAGGATACCAAGTCATCCGCGATAACCATTTAGGTGATTGGGGTACACAGTTTGGTAAATTGATTTATGAATATAAAAATAGATATGGTGAAAAGTTGAAAAAAGATATGTCAGTAGATGAAATGGAAGAGATGTATATTGCATTTCATAAAAAAACTAAAAAACAAGCTGAGCTTGAAGAGCAAGCAAGACGAGAGTTGGTCAAACTTCAAAGAAAAGATAAATTTAACTATCAATTATGGAAACTATTTTATAAAATAAGTTTGGCTGAATTTAAGCGCATTTACAAATTATTGGAAGTTGATTTTGAATTGTGGTATGGAGAAAGCTTTTATAATGATAAGCTTTCAGAAATAGTAGAGGAAGCTCTACAAAAAGGAGTAGCCAAAAAAAGCCAAAACGCGGTAATTATAGATTTAGATAAATTTGATTTACCCCCACTTATGATCCAAAAAACAGACGGGGGATATCTTTACGGTACGACTGATTTGGCTACTATTAAATATAGGATTGAAAAGCTCAAGGCGGATATATGTTTGTATGTGGTAGCCAACCAACAAGCTTTATATTTTGAACAGCTTTTTAAAGCCAGCCAACTGCTTGATTATCACCACCAAGAAGAGTTGAAACATATTAAATTTGGCTTGATTTTGGGTAAGGGCGGCAAAAAAATGTCTACCCGAGAAGGTGAGGTGGCTGATTTGGAAAATTTAATAAATCAAGGTATTCAAAAATCAAAACAAAGGATCAAACAGAAGAATAAGGATCTAACTGATTCGGAAATAAAAAAAAATGCCCAAATGATAGCTATAGGAGCTATTAGATACAATGATCTGTCCCAAAACAGATTGAATGATATTGTATTTGATTGGGATAGAATGCTAAAATTTGAACATGGCTCGTCGCCCTACTTGCAATATACTTATGTAAGAATTAAAAGTATTTTATCTAAAGCTGGCAAGTTAAAAAAAGGAGCTAATTTGGATAAACTGCAAGAGGCACAAGAAATTAATTTACTCAAGCGTTTAATTAGGTTGCCGGAAATAATTGAGATAGCGGCTCAAGAATATCGACCCAATTTGATTGCTGATTATTTGCAAAAATTGGCTGCTGATTTCCATATTTTTTATGAACAAATTCCGGTTATTAAAGCTGACGAACAAACCAAACAAGCAAGACTGAAACTAATCAAAGCAGTGGCACAAGTTATTCAGACAGGACTGGGATTATTGGGTATTAAATGTCCGGAGAAAATGTAGCATAGGCAACTAAATTAGGCATACTTAGATGGCTGGATGGTTTAACTGGTTCAAGAAGTCTTGGCAAAATCGGGACAGGGGCGAGATGCAAGAACGATTCTTTAAATTCTATATTTAAAGGACTGTTATTATGTGGGGCACGAGATATTTAACACCTAAGAACAGTCCTGCTAACGCAGAACTGTCCTTGTGGGGAATAACTAAGTTTTAGAAAGTATTTTTTCTCCCCTTGCTTGGCAAGGGGAGATGTCTCGACAAAGTTGGGACAGAGGGGAGTGATTTTTCTTTTCTCTGGTTCAACTCTCCAAAATTGAACCATTAAGATAATTTACGGTTGATGAATAAGGGCTACAAGGACAGTTTTTTAAATTTTACATTTAAAAGACTGTTCTTGAGTAAAGCACAAGGTATGTAACACCCAAGAACAGTCCTGCTAACGCAGAACTGTCCTTGTGGGGAATGTAACACCTAAGAACAGTCCTGCTAACGCAGAACTGTCCTTGTGGGGAAT
>CAZVLW010000069.1:0-4212 GCA_964628705.1 uncultured Gammaproteobacteria bacterium | reverse complement strand
TTGGCTTGCTCTTTGGTATTAGGTTCGTTAAGCATATCTTTGATCAATTGAGTGGCCTGCTCATTGGCTGGGTGCGAAGGATTGTCAATATAGTCAAGCATTTTAGCAATTTCCTGATTGCTTAACTCTCCGCCAGAGAGATTTATGTCCAACAAATCTTGATTGTAGTAGTTGCCGTTAAATTCAAATACTTTGCCTTGATTTTCCAATTCTTGCATTAAATCTTGGCTATTATCGGCCTTTTGGATTTCTTCAAATTGCTCTTGGGTTAGGGCTTGATCAGGTTTTATCTCAAATTCATGCTCCAATTTTTGAGCAACTGCATAAGTCTGATCTTGCTCTTTTTGTTGGTTTTGAGTTTGAGTTTCATCTTGCTTAGATTCTTGTGCTTGTGTTTTTTCTGCTTGCTCTGTTGAGTCTGTGGCGTTGGGTGAACTATGTGTTGAATTAGGCGTAACGATGCGAGTGCTATCTGCGGCACTGCCAGTTTGGCTGCTGTCTGGGCTGGCAGAGGCGTTCTGTGGCTTTTCTTCTGAGTCTTTATCTGCCTGTGATGAGCTGTCGCCCCCACTCTCTCCTTCTCCAAAATACTCATAAGAGCCAAAACTAACCCTATTCAAAGCACTCTCTACAATTTTTTGCCCTTGACTGTCAAAATCAACATTTTCTCCGCTGATTGCGGCATGTCCCATATCTGCCATACCAAAACCTACTGCACCACTTATGGCAGCGGCTGACGCCCTGGTTAATGAAATTCCAAAAATTTTAGCGGCTTGCTTAGGATTTTCTTTTATTATTTTAAAGTATTGGACTGCCAAACCCCTTTTGCTCAGAGTTAACCATTTTTTCCTTTGCTTTTCATACTTAGCATAATCTGCCGCCTTATTAATTTCTGAACTCTTGTCTTGCGCGTATTGCTCGATTGCCTCTTCTATGAGTTTACCTAAACCTGATTGCTGGTCATCACCTTTTTCAGCTTGTTCTAAAAGATCTTGTTGAATAAGTTTATTTTGTAAAAGTTTAATTTCATGCTCAATTTTAGCCCTATCAATATTTTTCATATCAGGCAGTTTGAGTCTTGCCCGAGCTTCATGAATTAATTCCTTGGCATTATCAGAGTCAACATTATTTTCTTTAGAATTTATAGCTTGTAAATTTTCTATAACCTTACCAGCGGTTTTAACATATTCGCTATCCTTATTGTCTTGGCTGGTTGACTCTTTTAATATCTCGGAGCGCATAGAGCTACCCAAACGCATAGCGCCAAAGGTGGCTGCTGCCGCAGTTGGGCTGATACCAAATGCCGCAGCGGCCACAGCTCCCATACCCGCGCCTTTAGTTATCTTCTGCCAAAAATCTTCAGCCGGGACTTTTCCTAAACGCTTACCAATATATGACTCTTTAAATGAACCTTTTTTATTTTCACTGATTTTACTAAATTTCTCTTGGACTACTAAATCACCGTAGATGACATTTAACAGTTCTTGCTCTTTAAGAAGGGTTTGTTGTAAAAGTTTATTTCTTTCTTGACTGTCTAATTTATCCCACTCCTGTTCATTTGGTAATATTTTTTGTGTTATTAACTTTTTAACTAATTGACTTATGTCTGACATCTTAATTTCTTGCTGAATCTTTTGTCTGTCTTTAACCAATTTATTGAGCTCTTTTTCTGAATTGGCAAATTTTGCCTGCTCGGTTATTTCTATCAACTTAGCTAAATTATCAGGGCCACTGTTATTTTCTTCATCGGGTGAGTCTTGATTATCAACTTCATTATTTTTATTTGTTTCTTGTTGCTCTGAGTTTTCTTCTGCCGTGTCTTGACTCTCCTCTTTTGAACTTTCCCCTTCCGTTGACTGCGACTGAGCTACTTCTAAAACCTCCTTGACATCATTTAAACTGCCTTGATGGGCTAAATCATACGACAAGACTGCTTGCAGGTTTTCTGAGGATAATTTTTGCAATCCTGGCAGTATCTTTTGATTCCCATTTTCTTGGTCTTTACTTTTTTTGTTATTTTTTTCAATTTTCTTAAGCGCTTGTTGAATGCTTTTTTCTTTACTCTTAGTAGTAAATTTTTTTACTAAATTAGAGCCAAATGTATAGTCTACCACAGCTGCGCCAGCTCCGGCAAAAGCCCCCACGCCCAAAGTTGCTCCAATCTGTGCCGCTGACGTAGTTATATCAAATGCCATAGCGCTCGCTCTGCCAGCCCACATCATAGCCCCATAGACAGTTCCCATAACACCGGGCCTGACTACACTGGAGCTAAACTCTGATCCAATTGTCTTCAATTTCTTTTTGAGGGATTGTTGATTTTCTAATTCAACCACTATTTTTTGTAAAGGTTCGTGGATCTTATCTAAAACAGCATCATAGTAATTTTCAGCTAAAATATCCAGTTTTTGTTGAGCCTCACTTTCATCTTGAATATCTATACCAAGTAATTTTAGATCAATAGAATTTTCTAAAATTTCTTTAATCTTACCCTTTAACTGTTCGGGTTCTTTAAAGCTCTCAAGCGATAAACCTTCAAAATATTCATTGATATTATTTTTAGCCTTATCAAAGGCTTCCTTTTGCTCATCCTTTAAAAACTCTCCAAAATCTCTTGCTGGAGCTGATTCTTGTTGCTCTGATGGCTGTGCTTGCTCTGTTGTTTCTGGCTGACCTTCTGCTGATTTTGACTGACTTTCTGATGGTCCTTCCTTTGGCTCTTGCTCGGTTTGTGGTGAGTCAGTAGTTTCTGGAGGACTTAAATTGTAGTTATTTTCTTCTAAATAGTTTAAAATGGCAATGTTTTTACCTGTTTTTTGTGCATTTTTTTTGTTAACCACATCACCGATATTTTTATTATAAAAATTTTTGGTTGGAATGCTATCAATTCTATCATCTAATTTCAATTTGGATATTTTCTTTTGTTCTCTTTCGGTATTTATTACAATAGCGTCCCCGCTTTCAAATATAGCTTTACCTTCTAGGTAACCCTTGATAAGTTTATTTCGTATATGGTTAGCATAATTTGAAAATGTGGGTAAATATTCCTCTAATCCAAGCTTAGCTTCATATTCTTCTTCTTGATTTTTTTCATCACTTTCACTCTCATTAGCACTTTCTGAGACAGTTTCTTCTATTCCCTCTTTAGCTTTTTTTTGGGCACCTTCTACCTCTTCTTTTAATTCATCTTTATTTTCTTTATCTTGGGGTTGGCTGTCATCTATTTCCTCAAGTGAATTTAAAAAATTGTTAGAGTTAATATCTATTTTTTTTGAAGTTTCGTTAGCGAGTTCTCTTGGTTCTTTATTTTCTGATGCTTCAGGATTAACTTTTCCTTCAGTGGTTTCATTTGGGGTTTCATTAGAGGTTTCATTTGGTGATGTTTCAGTGTTATTGTTATTTTTAGACATATAAATAAAGTTAATTTATGCTTTAATATTTTTAATATCTTGTAAAATTTTATTTATCTTATCTTCATCTTGCCTACGGGAAATGTTTTTTACAATCTCATCTCTTCTTTCTTTAAGGTCGTCTAATTCACGCAAAAACTCGTCATACACCTGGTGTATGCGTTTAATTTTTTGCTGATCAGAGTTATTTTGATTGTCAGATTTAGCAGTTTCTACCATATTATAAAAATTGGCGCATCTGGGCAGTGCGCTCTAAAATTCTAGTGGCAAAATCTTCCATAACTTTATTTCTTTTATCCTCAAAATTCTCAATGTGTTGATTTAAAAAATTGGCAAGCTCTGCTGGCTTGGCTTTAGTTTCATAAAGCATTTTGGTATATTCTTCCAGATCTTGGGTATTTAATTCGTCCATAACCATAAAGCCAATTGTTTTTTGTAGTTCTAAAGCGAGATTTTTAGCATAAACCTCATCAACTGAGCCGTCTTCTTGGGTTAATTCTGCTTTTTTAAGCAGTTCTTTGACAAATTCAAATAGATAATTTTCCACTTGGGCTTCAGTCATATCTGCTTGCGCTGTTTCTTTTTTAGGCATAATTGAATAATTTAGTTGATAAAATAGTGTTGTTAATAAGTGTTGTTAATAAGTGAATTATACCATAAAAAAATAATTTGCACCAGATTTTTTCACAATATTTTCACACTTTGCTGCAACAAGTCACCATAAATGACAACAGCTTGCGATAGAAGAAAAAGATTTAACATATTAAATATGACGTTGTTATAGTTTGTAGCTTGTTGTGATTTA
>CAZVLW010000068.1:0-4323 GCA_964628705.1 uncultured Gammaproteobacteria bacterium | reverse complement strand
AATCCAATGGGTGTAAATTCAGTTTTCAGCAGATTAGTTGGAGAAAAGCTAGTATCACTGTCAGATTCAAAGACTGTTTCAAACAGTTTTTTAGCAGATAAATTTGGTGGAAAAATTATTGTCCACGGGAGAAATACTGAATCTTTTAATCCTAAACATTTTGATAACAAAATTGTAAGAAAAAAATTCCAAATAAACCCAAACAAAAAAGTAGTCTCTTTTATAGGAACACCTAGACCTTATAAAGGAATAGAAGATTTAATTAAAGCATTTTCTTCAGTAGTAAATAAAGATAAGTTTTTGTTAATAGTCGGATTAGGAAATAGCAAATATTCAAATAAACTAATAAAGTTAGCAGAAAAAAAATTAAACAATAATAACTATAAGTTTCTCGGAAAACAACCATTTAATAAAATTTCTGAATTTTTAGCAATAAGTGACTTAGTAGTTATACCTCAAAGAGATAATATGGCAACAAAAGGACAGCTGCCTGCAAAGGTTTTCGATGCGATGTGTTTAGCAAAACCGATCGTTTCTACCAGCGTTGGAGATTTACCAGAAATTCTTAAGAATTGTGGCTGGATAGTAGAACCAGGAAATACGCAGGAGTTAGCGAAAACAATTGATTACATTCTCGATAATCCGAAAGAAGCGAAAACAAAACGGCTAATAGCAAGAGAAAAATGTATTAAAAACTATAGCTGGAATGTTTTAGAGAAAAAATTATCAAATGTTTTTAATGCTTATACTAATTGACAATCTATGAAAGTATTACACTTAGTCGCCGGCCCATTAACCTCCAATCCTTTTAAAAATGGGGCTGCTAAAGGAGCTTATTGGCTGCATCTGGGCTTAAAGAAAATCGGTCTAGATTCAAAAATTCTAACTAATGGTTATTTGAAAAAAGAAGAGCAAGATATTGAAACTATAACCAAAAACAAGTATGACGTAGCCACCAATCTTTTTAGAAAAAATCTAGATCAAATATTACTACTCCCCTATCAAAAAAAACAAAAACGAATATTTAATACCGGGTTTTGGGGTTTTGACTTTACAAAAACTAGCATATACAGGAATTCAGACATAATTCATCTTCATTGGATTAACAATGGTTTTGTAAAAATAAAACATCTAGCAAAAGTAAAAAAGCCTATTGTCTGGACTATTCGCGATATGTGGCCAATGACCGGTGGCTGCCATTATTCAATGAATTGTAAAAAATACAGGCAGGGTTGTGGGAATTGCAAGCAATTAGGTAGTAAATTTAAACATGATTTATCCCGGCTAGTTGTTAACAGGAAAAAGAAATATTTCCCTCAAGATATTAAAATTGTCGGAATAAGTGATTGGATCAGCAGCGTTGCCAAGGAAAGCGAGCTTTTTAAAAATTATGATATAAGAACTATTTATAATACAGTTGAAACTGATCAATTTTTTCCACTAAATAAAGATTCTGCAAGAAATATTTTAGGACTTAAAACAAACAAGAAAATAATTTTAGCAGGAGCTCAAAGTTTGAGCGATTTTTATAAAGGTTTCGACAAACTTCTTGAAGCAATGAAACGAATTGATAACAAAAAATATTTTTTGCTGTTTTTTGGCAGATTAGATGAAAATTTAGTAAGCAATCTTGGATTTGAGTATAAAAGCTTAGGTTTTTTAAACGACGAAATTTCTTTAAGAGCAGCCTACTCAGCGGCCGATGTATTTGTGGCTCCTTCAGTAATGGAAGCTTTTGGAAAAACTATAGTAGAAGCAATGGCCTGTGGAACACCAGTCGTATGTTTTAACGCCACTGGCCCAAAAGATATTGTTGAACATAAAATTACTGGCTATAAGGCAGAGCCCTTTGAGCCCGCTGATTTAGCTAAAGGAATAGACTGGGTGACTGGCGACAAACAAAGAAGTGATAGACTGATAAAGAAAGCAAAAAACAGTGCCAAGCTTCAATTTAGCAACGAAGTAATTGCAAAAAAATATTCCAGCCTTTACAAAGAAATGCTTACAAACTAAATTTGCTGACTAAAAAAAACTATACTGCGGTTTCTATATACCACTCAATCGTCTTTTTTAGACCCGTTTTAAAATCGGTCTCTGCCTCAAACCCAAACTCTTTTTTAGCTCTAGAAGTATCTAAGCAGCGCCGCGGCTGCCCATCAGGCTTTGAAGTATCCCATTTTATCTCACCTTGGTAATTCATTAAATCTACAATCGTTTCAATTAGCTCTTTAATCGTAATCTCCATACCAGAACCCAGATTAACAGGCTTGCTCTTATTATATTTTTTGGTTGCTAAATATATAGCCTCTGCCGCATCTTCGACATACAGAAACTCTCTGGAGGCGCTGCCGGTACCCCAAGCAGTAATAAATGGCTCATCGTTCTTTTTAGCCAAATAAACCTTGCGGATTAGAGCCGGGATAACATGAGAGCTTTTAGGATCGAAGTTATCACCCGGGCCGTAAAGGTTAACCGGTAATAGATAAATAGCATTAAAGTCATATTGCTGGCGATAGGATTGAGCCTGAACCAGCTGCATCTTTTTAGCAAGACCATAAGGAGCATTTGTTTCTTCCGGGTAGCCTTTCCACAGATCGTTTTCTTTAAATGGAACCTCTGTATATTTGGGATAGGCACAAACTGTACCAATGGAAACAAACTTCTCAACCTCTTTTTGTCTGGCTTGCTCCATCAACTCTGTGCCCATTTTAAGGTTGTCATAAAATAAGGTGCCTGGAAACTTTTGGTTATAACCAATTCCTCCCACGTTAGCTGCGAGGTGGATGACTATATCGGCGTTAAAATCAGCAAACATGCTAGAGATATCATCTGTTTTTCTGAGATCGTAATCTTTGCTGCGGGGAAGAAAAATATTTTTTTCTGACCAGCCAGAGTCTAAGTACTTTTTAACTAGATGAGAGCCAAGAAAACCATGGCCGCCGGTTATTATTATTTTCTTTTTTTTCATATGCGCTTACACAGTATACATGACAACTAAACAGATTTTAATCTTTCTTAGCCTGTAGTTGGTTGTTAATTTTGGCTAACTTCTGATAAATCTTTTTAAAGCCCAGTTTTAGTAATATTCTTTTGAACTTATACTCAACTAAGTGTTTTCTAAATTTAAATTTTAAGGCATAAAAAAGTCCGAAGTGCTTTTCTAAGACGTTCTGCACCTCAGGTATCGTTATAGATTTATCAGAACTTAAGCCTCCAGCTGGTACATAAGCAATAAAACTGTTAAGAAAAGTTTCAGTTATTCTCTCTTTCTTTAACCTGCATAAAAAATCTAAGTCCGCAACTGCTACATACCTTTCATTAAAACCACCGATTTTATTAAAGAGTTTTTTCTGAACGAAAACACCCTGATGTGGAGGCATTGAGCCATTTTTTAAATTTATAATAGAAAATTTTCTACTAAGCTTAACTTTATAATCCTCATAAACCTTAACAATTTTGCCATAAACCATGTCTGGAAGCCTATTATCCTTGACTTCTTTTACTAATTTAGAAATAGTTTGACTATTGTAAAGTGTATCTCCAGCATTTAAAAAGTAAACATAATCGCCACTAGCTAGACTTACACCCTTGTTCATTGCCTGATAAAGGCCGTCATCAGTCTCGCTAATCCATTTAGCAATAAAGTTGTCATACTTTTTAATAATATTAACTGTTCTATCTTGTGAGTTGCCATCTACTACTATTTGTTCAATACATTGATAATCCTGATTTAAAACACTTTTTAATGTTTTTTCGACAACATCCTCTCCATTATAAACTACAGTTATTATTGAAATCTTAATTTTTTTTGGCATTAAAGAAAATCGGTTTAATTGTATTGAGCCATAAATAAGAAATGTTTTTTAAAAGGCTGTTTGGCAATACAAGACAAACATATTTGTAAAATATATGTCTAGAAAGAGGCAATTGCAAACCCCACTTTTTAATAAAATATAAGTAGTCTGCTCTAATTTGTTTGTAATCTCTCCTTGAAGCGTTGTATTTGCTGTAATTTCTATTTTTTGAAACAGAATCGTGTATTGCTTCTTTGGATGCATCAATATATATCTCTTGAGTTTGGTTTCTAATTTGCAAACCTTTATCTAAGCCCTCAAAAGTAACTTTATAATTATTATCCCATTTTATAGCCTCTGCAATTTTTCTCCTAAGAACCATAGCTCCTTCAGAAATATCGTCTACTTTAAAAAAACCATTCATTTTTTCTAATGAATCTGGTGGAACAAGGTGTCTTTTTATCATAAGAGTGCGGTTCTGAATGATCATATCTCTAACTGTTTCCAATGGGGTTCCATCTGGCTTCTT
>CAZVLW010000067.1:0-4332 GCA_964628705.1 uncultured Gammaproteobacteria bacterium | reverse complement strand
AAAGATGGTGGTAGGCCCGCCGAAGTCGATGGTTAGGCATAGGCTTCAAACCACCTCAAGCAGCTGTTGTTAAGAGCAACGGTTGTGAGCGTCTGAGGAAAAGTCGAGAGTAACTCGGCAGGTATGGATCAGAAAGACGAATAAACCTAAACCACTGTTGAGGCGTCGTTAGCTAGAAGAGACATCAAAATTGAGTGCCCTGTATACACTCAATATGGCGGGCCCTTTTTCTAGACAAATTTTCTAAAATTTTAAGACATAATTTTCTGTCTATTGTTTGCACAAAACTGATGGTGTTTTGTGCGCCCTTTCGCGCCATATCGACACGAAACTTTTTATGTTACACTGTTAATGCAGTACAGGCGGGGACGCCGATGACTGCGACGCGATCAGGGACAATTTGTTTAGCAAGTTGTCCCGATCTTTTTTATCTTAGATCGTGTCTTTAAATATCCTGGGGTTTGGGGCGAAGCCCCAATAAAATAAAATCAAAAATTCCTTATATTAAAAATTTTCTTTCTGGCTCTAAACCACAATAAATCATAGCTGGTGTTTTTCCTCCAAGCGACTGATGAGGTCGCTTTTGATTGTAAAACTCAAAATATTTGCCTATCGTCACAACAGCTTCATCCACGGTATCTAATGACTGCAAATAAATGCTTTCATATTTCAAGCTGCGCCATAATCTTTCAACAAAAATATTGTCCAAAGCGCGTCCTTTGCCATCCATGCTAATTTTTATGGATTGATCAAGAAGCAATTGAGTAAATGTTTGAGAAGTAAATTGCGATCCTTGATCAGTATTAAAAATTTCACATACGCCATATTCGCTTAGAGTACGATCTAAAACTTCCACACAAAAATCCGCCTCCAAACTTATGCTCAACTCCCAATTCAACACATATCTGCTATACCAGTCTATTATTGCCGCCAGATAAACAAATCCGCTAGTTAAAGGAATATACGTTATATCTGTGCTCCAAACGTGATTGTTGTGTGTAATCGGAACATTTTTTAGCAAATATGGATAAACCTTATGTTGCTTGTTAGGCTTACTTAATTTCGGTTTGGGAATTGTCGCAGCAAGCCCTAATCGTTGATAAATAAGCCGCATCTTTTTCCTGCTAACATTAACTATGTACTCGTTGTTAATGTAGTCACACATTTTTCTAGTGCCAAAAGTCGGATGCTCTGTATAAATCTTATCAACCACATCCGTTAGCTTTTTAGTGCTGTCATCAATATTTTTTTGGGGCGTATAGTAAAAAACGCCCCGTTGTATATTTAACAATTCACACTGCCTGCTAATTGACAATGGATGATCAGCGTCAATTAAATTATGCCTCCTTTTAATTGAAAAGTTCAGATTTTTTTTTAAGCCAGTCTCGTTCCATTTCGAGCTGGCCAACTTTTCTAAACAATTCCTCGATTAGCTCTTCTTGTTCAATTTCTCGCGCGCTCTTTTTGTTTGGTAGCCCAAAAATTTCTGAAGCTTTTTCCTTAAGCCTAGATTTCCATTTGTTAATTTGGGTGCTATGAACCTTGTATTTTTTTGTAATCTCGTTTTGAGTAATATGCCCAGCTAAAGCCTCAGCTGCTACTTTCAACTTTTCCTGGGCGTTATATTTTTGCTTTTTCACGCTCATTTTGATCTCCTTTTTTAGCGTGAAAATTATATCTTATTTTTTACAAAAATTTGTTCGAATTTTTGGGCCCATTATATAGAATCAAATAGAGACTTGTCATATTTATTTCATGCTGAAGATACTTCTGCCAAGAAATTACTTTCGCTAGCTAAATTGTACAATGATCTGTTTTGCGAGCATGAAAAGCTAAAATCTAAAGTTACTGAATACAAAACAGAGGCACACTACTGGAAAGCACAACATGCAAACGCCGTTAAGAGAGAAGATGAGCTAAAAAAAGAAGTTGAATTACTAAAAGCTAAAATACATCTGCGAGAACAGCAGGCGTTTGGCAAAAAAACAGAAAAAAAAGCGAAGTCGCAAGAGAAAGCTACAAATAAACAAAAGAACGACAAAACCTCAAAGCGCTCCAGAGGTCAGCAAAAAGGAGCTCCTGGTCACGGCCGAATAAATCACGATTATTTGCCAGAAAAAAAAGAAACCATTGATGTTGCTGAAAAATTAAAAAAATGTTCGATATGTGGATTACCATACAATGAGCTGCCTGGAACTGCTGATTCTTACGTTATAGGGATTGTCGATGTAAAAGCACATAAAAGAATTATTCGCCGCAAAATGTACAAGCAAACATGCAGTTGTGCCGGAGTTCCAAAACTAATAACGGCGCCAGCATTTCCTAGACTAATTCCAAAAGGTAAGCTTGATGTTTCAGTTTGGGTGAAAATTTTGATCGAAAAATACGATTATCAACGTCCAATAAATCGTTTATTGAAATGTTTAAAAGATCAGGGGTTGTATTTATCACAAGGGACAATAACAGATGGATTAAAAAAATTAGCCCCACTGTTTATTCCGGTTTATGACGCTATTCAAAACAAATGCTTAGCAGACCAAAGATGGCATGCAGATGAATCTCGCTGGCAAGTGTTTCAAGAAGTTGAAGGTAAAGTTGGATATCGCTGGTATCTGTGGGTTTTCAAATCAACTAAGGCGGTGATTTTTAAAATTGCGCCCAGCCGATCCTCATCAGTTGCCAAATCATTTTTTAGTGGCGTGAAATCGGGCATATTAAGCGTAGATAGATATATTGCCTATAAAGTAATTGCTAAAACGGGCATACTAATATTGGCTTTTTGCTGGGCACACGTAAGACGTGATTTTTTAAACCATGCAAAGAAATATCCAAAACAAGAAAAGTGGGCTTTGGATTGGGTTAATTCAATAGGTGAACTATATAACATTAACAATCAGCGCATACAACACGACAAAAAGACAAGTGAATTTTTGAATTTGGACCAACAGTTGCGCAAAAAGATTCATGATATGGAATGTAATTACTTAGCTGAACTTGAAAGCGACACTTTGTACATACAATCTAAAAAGTTGCTTAAAAGTTTAAAAAACCATTGGAGCGGATTAATTGTTTTTGCTGACTATCCAGAAGTTCCAATGGATAATAACGCTGCAGAAAGGCAATTACGTAATCCTATAGTGGGACGTAAAAATTATTATGGTTCCGGAAGTGTTTGGTCTTCCAAGTTATCAGCCATGTTATTCAGTATATTTAAGACACTGAGGATTTGGGAAATCAACCCACATTATTGGCTATCAGATTATTTACAAACATGTGCCGAAAACAGCAGAGAGCCGCCAAAAAACATTGATTCTTTTTTACCCTGGAATATGAGCAAAAAACGAAAAAAAACGGAAAAAAACGAAAATTTAAATTCATTTTGAGATGAAGAGGAGAATATGTCATGTATAAATATTCTGGAAAGATGTTTACCGAAGTCGACATGGCTCTAATACGAAGAATAATTGCGGATAACCCGAATATGTCAAGATCTGCTCTTTCGCGGGAGGTATGTCGTAAATTGGCTTGGTATAAACCAGATGGCGGCTTGAAGGAAATGCGTTGTCGGGTAGTTATGATTCAAATGCATAAAGATGGTTTGATTCAGCTTCCAGCTCCTCGAAAAACAATTAATTTTAGAAAAGCCATAGAGCATACTCAAAGAACAGAACCTCAATCTGAAATTGCTTGTCGGGTTGATTTTTTATCAGATATTCGCTTAGAGCTTGTAAGCAAAGCAACAACCTCAATATGGAACGAATATATTGATCGGTATCACTATTTGGGCTATACAAGATTGCCAGGATCACAGTTGCGATATATCTCTTATGCTAATAATCAAATTGTTGCGTGCTTAGGCTTCGGTGCTGCGGCCTGGAAAACAGCGCCGCGAGATAAATTTATTGGGTGGAATGAAGAGCAAAGAAAAAACAATTTGCATCTTATTGTTAATAATGTGCGTTTTTTGATTTTGCCTTGGATAAATTCAAAAAATTTAGCATCAAAGTTATTATCTATGATATCAAATCAACTACCGGTCGATTGGCAAAATCGCTATAATTACCAACCCGTACTTCTTGAAACTTTTGTAGAATCGCAGCGATTTACTGGTGCTTGTTATAAGGCCGCCAATTGGCTAGTTGTTGGAAAAACAAAAGGCCGGGGAAGAAATGATTTTCATAAAAAAGCAGAATTACCAGTCAAAGATATTCTCTTATTCCCTTTGCAAAAAAACTTTAAAAAAATATTGTGTTCGTGATTTCATCATAACGTGTTTAACGAATATTTACTATCAGATTGATAAATCACTTTGTGCGTCATGGGGTTTAATGT
>CAZVLW010000066.1:0-4553 GCA_964628705.1 uncultured Gammaproteobacteria bacterium | reverse complement strand
TTAGTTTAGGGTGTGATCTAAAATTAGGATTTATGAATTAGCAAAAAAAATTAAAATTAGTCATACAAAAACAATTTTTTAAGCAAATACCAAAACACGTTGTTTAAATTATCCGATATTACTGATTTAGGTACAAAAAATAACATAAAACATAAAAATAATTATTAAACACAAACCCCACTATAAAAAATTAAAATAATTAAAAAAATTATATGCCACAAAAAATAAGCTCACACATTTACAGGGATATGGTGTTTTGCATAGGTATTATCGCAACCATATCATACCGAAGTATTATCATACTAAACAATTATAACCCACTTTATGTCAAGATAGCCTGGTATATTGGAACTATTGGCTTTATATGGTACTTTGCACATAGATACAGGGTAGAAAAAGACCGAGAATCAGAAATAATCAATAAAAAATTAATTTCAAAAATTCAAAATAAAATTAAACTAACAGATCAGGATTATTCATCACTGAATTATGTAATTAAAGGAGTGGGAACAAGTAAAGCACGCTGGAATTATGTGGCTATCTTTGTATTTTCTATAGCCGCACTAATTTATGGAATAATTCACGATTTCATACTTATATCCTAAAATCCTAAAATGTAGCGCAATATGCCTCAAATTAAATAAAAAAACAGAAAGATTAGCAAAAAAACATAGTTAGAACGAGATAATTTAATTTGTCAATAAAAAATGACTCTTGAACGGCATTTTTTAATTTGTCAATAGCTCATACAACCAGCACTAAATTCAATATTTTAAAAATATTTACTTTAAATTACCACCCCTCAAACATATTTAAAGCACAATGAACACAACTATTATTGACTATATAAATACTATCAATTAGAGCTCAACTTACCCAGTATATACATCTTACACTATAAAATAATGACTTAGAAACAACAGCTTATTAATATAACTTTACTCCTCTCTAATAAACTTATATAATCTATTCACAAATACATACAGTCAATAAATAAAACCAATCTTACTACTCATCAACATTTATCTTAATAGATGATTTTAATAATTCAATCTAATAAATATAATAAATTTTTTTAAACAAATTAAATTAAAAACTTAATTAAGTCGTCTAAATCACTTTGAAAAATTAACGTCAATTACAGCATTGCCAAATTGTAAAATATAACTTTTATATTATACTATGTTAGATTTCAAAATTTTTACATAACAACTTGCCATCAAGCCATAAAAAAATATTCTTAAACTTAGAGATCTCATCACTTTACAAACCATCAAACATAAAGTTACTCTCCCCTACTCTCTTAAATCAAAATTTAGCAAATATTTATCTTTATTTAAATCTTATAAATTAAAAAATGCAATTATTTTATTTTTATAATTAAAAAAATACCAATATACCCCCCTGTTTAAATTTTGTATACACATAAATTTATATATATATCTAATAATCAATTTGGTTAACTACTTAAACACTACTGCTATATAATTTTAAAATAATCAAAACACAATTTCTATAACTAATAACACCGCGTACTTACCATTGAATTTTAAAAAAACTTTAAAAAAAATAAAATCAAATTATCTATTTAATTTGATATCTACAAATTCAACAAACCTATCTTAATAGTATGTTTTTTAAAAACTTTCATTATAAATTATAAACTCAATCTTATTACTATAACACTTGAATGAAAATATCTTATAATTTTTATATTCTTTCTATTCAAAAAACAATAAAAAATTGAACTCAATAAATTTAAATAAATACAAATTTAGAAAAACAAAAACCCCTCTATCATTAGAGGGGTTTTTGTTGACTCCGAACTCTGAACGAAATCCGCCTGCCCGCCTTTGAAGGGAACTTTTTTCAAAGAAAATCCAAAATAATAATGAGGTGCGTTTCTATGCCTGCCGGCAGATGGGCTTCCCCTAAACCCACTATTGAAATAGTTAAAAAAATTGTGGACGCGCTTGGTGTATCGCTTGATGATTTAATAAAATAAATTTATGGCTATAAAATTCTTAATCAAAAATCTTAAAAACGCGAGACGAATAAAGAATGACAAATTTTATACTCAGTCCAGCAACATTCAAAAAGAGATTGAAAAGTATTTGGATTATAACCCTAATACTTTTCGTAACTGTTAGATTGCAGACCGTTGTTTATAATCTAACATCTAAAATATATAATATTTTTATTTTCTTGTAACATACAATCTGGCTCCGGTTCTGTCGCACTCTTATAGCTATCCTATCCAACAAAACGAGATATCGGTCTTAACCAATAAACTCAAGAGCATCAAAGCGTTTAAACAAATTAAATAATTTTTTTAAAAACACCTTATACAGAGAACAATCTGGTTAATTGATTAATTTTATTTAAGGACTTTCACAAACTCTTCTGGTTTTGAAATAAATCCTCTAAATAAAACATGTCTACATATTTCTTCATCTCCATTAGATAAGGCATAGAGTGGTTTATTAGCTGCAACCGCATAACCAATTTCCAAAGTTGTACTGACACCAGCATAGCCATCTTTATTATAAACAAAAACAACATCCGCCATTTTAATTTTATAAAAATGGTCATGAGTAAGACCGAGAGCTACAAATCTTTTATAATCATCAGATAAATTTTCCCACTCCTCATGACCTGAATGAAGAAAGGGCTCAAAGACAACCACTCCCAAATCTTTAAGTTTTTTAGTAAATTCTCTTATCTCTGATTTAAAACGACGACTGCCGCAAATTACTACTGATTTCATATTAAATTATTCCTAACTTCTTGAACCAGTATTTCCAAACTGGTTCAAGATTTAACTTTTTAATCTCATTTAAAGAATACCACCCAATTGACTTTGTTTCAACAAAATTTTGTTTAATTTCCCCCGATACCTCGCATCCAAATAAATACCAATAATGAATATCCACTCCTTTACTGCACCAATTCCAATCTAGCTCTTCTTCAAAAAAAAGTCTATAACAGCCAATTTTTAAACCACTTTCCTCTTCAACTTCTCTTTTTAGGGCATGGATTTTATCTTCGCCCTCGTCAATATGGCCAGCTAAACCAGCAAAACCCAAAGGTGGTTTTACCCTGTCAATTAAAAGATACTTATCATTTTCTTTAATCAATGCTCCTACTGAATAATGCATTGATTTGTTATTTTTAGATTTTCCTTGTTTTGGTTTACTCATATTAGTATGATTAAAATTATTTTAAACTTTTACTGCTTTTTCCAAATTATCAACCATCAGACATTCATCAGCTAAAAATAATATTAAAGAAATTTTTGTTTGGCTCCCCAGATTACCTGTTTTCCGAACTGGTGGGTGTTTATGAGGTGGCTAGAATTAGTATGGGAAGCTTGAATAAATTAATATTTATTAATCCTAAAATAACTATTTAATTATTTTTAAACAAATATCAACATCGTCGTCAGAAAGTGCAAAATTCATTATTAGCCCATTGTCAAAAACAAAAGTTTTTATTTCTTCTCTTACAAGCTCAGTTTCATAACCATTTATTTTAAATATAGCCCAATCGTGTTCATCTTCACAATATTGCCCGTCATATGTACACAAAGTCTTGCGTGGCTCTAAATCTTCTGAATGTGCTTCTATTAATTCAAATACAATTTCATCTCCGTTAATATTAATAATTTCGGTATTTGTTATATTATTAGCAATCATATTATTTTTACTCTGTTCAGATATTTCTACTATTTGGCCATGGGAATAATATTTATTTGCCATTCTATTGTTAATAGTCAGAGACAAACCAGCACCTTTACCTTTTTCTTCTAGCTGCTCTGCAGTATAAAAATTATCACAGGGATATATCTCTTTATATTTATCGTTTCCTTGTTCATGATATAAATCAACATCTTCTACAAACCCCCAATACGATTCTGAAACAATTTTAATACCATTATCGCTAGAGCCCCCTATCTCGCCCAAATCACTATTAGTAATCCCCAACGACAACCTCCTAAACAGATCCATTAGATTTTTCCAAGTCACTTCATGCCTTTTACCATCTATATCTACATACCAAATTCTTCCCCTGTCTTCTACTTGCAATAGCAGTTTACCTTTTAATCTATCAGCTAGGTTAGTATCATGATTAATTCTATCATTCCCTCTATTATTAGGGTCAGAGGCTATTTCTGGATTATATCCAGCTGCTACTTCACTTTTATCTGAAAAGCCATCTCCATCAGTGTCTACTTCATTACTGGCTGAATCAATATGCATGGGGATTTTATATAAATCAGCATTAGATATACCTAGAGACAGGGTTTCGAATAGATGAAGGGCATTGACGAAGGTGACTTCATGTTTTTGTTCTCCTACTGGATCTACATACCAGATTCTACCTCTATCCTCTACTTGGAGGAGAAGTCTACCTTTTAAGCGTTCTGTCATCTCATTGGCAGCTAGAGCAGAAGATGAGGTGCTTAACAATAACGCCAAGCCTAAAATAATAACAGTATTTTTTTTCATGTATATAATAATTAGTTAATATATTAATTGTAATACCCGCCCCTG
>CAZVLW010000065.1:0-4729 GCA_964628705.1 uncultured Gammaproteobacteria bacterium | reverse complement strand
TTATATGACTCAACCAAGGGTGTTTGGGTTAGATTTTAGATGGCTTAATTCGATAAGTTTGACAACTTTATAAAAATCGTGTTAAATAAATACATAGGCTAAAATCATATATATTTTATCAAACGAGGCTGATAAAAGGAATATTACCATATTCCTCTGAATTGGCCTGTATTTTTTTACGTTAGCGACAACGTAATTCGCTGTATTGACGGATGTAAGATTTATCTTATAGTTAAACAATATATCTTACCCTAATTTAATCCGCATTATTAAAGATTTTAAATAAAATTTTATGCCAACTATTAATCAACTAATTCGTAAAGGACGCAAGAAAAAAGAAAAAAAGGTCAAAACACCTTCACTTAGAATGACCCAAAATGTTTTAAGGCGAACTAAAAAAGAGCATCCCAAAGGTTCTCCATTTAAACGTGGAGTGTGCTTAAAAGTGACCACAGTTACTCCTAAAAAACCAAACTCCGCTTTAAGAAAAATTGCCCGTGTCCGGCTCTCAAACGGTGAAGAGGTAACTGCTTATATTCCGGGTGAGGGGCACAATCTTCAAGAACACTCTATTGTGCTTCTAAGAGGCGGCCGTGTTAAAGACTTAGCTGGTGTGCGCTATCATATAGTGCGCGGAGTTTATGATACCCAGGGCGTGGAAGGTAAAAAACAATCCCGCAGTTTATACGGAGCTAAAAAGAGCCAAGATAAAAAAGCCGCCTAATCCAATTAACAACAATTAATTTTAAATAGTTATGCGTGGAAAAACATTTCCCAAAAGAAAAATCAATCCTGATCCAAAATATAATCGCAGTGATATAGCAAAATTTATCAACTATATTATGCGCCGCGGTAAAAAATCAACCGCACAGCGCATTATTTACACTGCTTTTGATATTATTGAAAAACAGGCCAATACAGACCCTTTTGAGATATATGAAAAAGCCCTTAAAAACGTAGGCCCTTCTTTGGAAGTGCGCGGACGGCGTATTGGTGGAGCCAACTATCAAATACCCTTTCCAGTCAATGAGGACAGGCGCCTAACTCTAAGCTTGCGCTGGATTATCAACGCCGCTAAAGCTCGCAAGGGCAAAAATATGCATCAAGCTTTGGCGGAAGAATTGATGGATGCAGCTAAAGGTGAAGGTGCCGCCTTTAAGAAAAAAGAAGATACTCATAAAATGGCTGAATCCAATCGCGCTTTTGCCCATTTTGCCAGGTTTTCAAAGAGAAAGAAATAATCAAGTCAATTCAGTATTAAATAAGCCAAATCAGCTTACTTTGTTATTCGTTTTACTAAATACAGCTTATCTATATAAAAAGTATTTAACTATCAACTTGTCATAATACAAATTAAAATTATTTTTATGCCCAGACAATACGCTATTGATAAAAATAGAAATATTGGCATTATGGCCCATATTGACGCCGGTAAAACTACGGTTACTGAGCGTATTCTATTTTATACAGGTAAAAAACATAAAATAGGTGAGACCCATGAAGGTCAAGCAGATATGGACTGGATGGATCAAGAAAAGGAAAGAGGTATCACCATTACCAGTGCTGCTACAACTTGTTTTTGGAAAGGCTTTCGTTACAATATTATTGATACGCCCGGTCACGTAGATTTTACTGCGGAAGTAGAACGCTCTTTAAGGGTTTTAGACGGTGCTATTGGTGTTTTTGATGGTTCTCAAGGAGTAGAGCCGCAGTCGGAAACGGTTTGGCACCAAGCTGAAAAGTACAACGTTCCGCGACTTACTTTTATCAATAAAATGGATAAACTCGGCGCTGATTTTAATATGAGTGTCAATTCTATTCGCGAGCGCTTGAGTGATAAAACAGTAGTTTACAACCTACCTATTGGACAGGCCGATACTTTTAGCGGGGTGGTTGATTTGCTAACTCGTAAAGCATACACATTTGAGGGGCCACAAGGATCAGAAGTCAAAGAAGAAAATCCGCCAGCAGAAATGTCTGAAGCAATTGAAAAACATAGACAGGAGTTAATAGAGAAAGCGGCTGAACAAGACGATGCGCTATTGGAAAAGTACTTAGGTGGCGAGGAATTAACAATTGATGAAATTAAAAAGGCCTTACGCAAAGGCGTTTTAAATAATGAGATTTACCTTATTTTATGCGGCTCCGCTTTAGATAATAAAGGCGTGCAACTGCTTTTGGATGCAATTAACGATTTTTTGCCGTCACCCATTGATGTGCCCCCAGTTGAAGGCCTTGACCCCAAAGATGAATCCAAAAAAATGACACGCAAGGCAGATGATAATGAACCTTTGGCCGCTTTAGCTTTTAAAGTGGCCGCAGATCCTTATGTTGGAACATTAACTTTCTTTAGAGTCTATTCAGGTGTAGCTAAAGCAGGTAGTTATGTTTATAATGCTTCTACTGGCGAAAAAGAACGTTTAGGTAGAATTGTCAGAATGCATGCCAATTCACGCGAGGAAATAGATGCCGTTTATGCTGGAGACATTGCTGCTGGCGTAGGTTTTAAATCAACTACCACCGGAGACACACTTTGCGCCGAGGAAGAACCTATTATTTTAGAAAAAATTACTTTTCCCAAGCCGGTTATTAAAGTCGCCATTGAGCCAAAAACTAAAGCTGACCAAGAGAAGATGAGTACTGCCTTGCAAAAATTAGCCCAAGAAGATCCCACTTTCCAAGTTTCAACAGATGACGAAACTTTACAAACTATTATAGCTGGTATGGGTGAACTTCACTTGGAAGTCTTAGTTGAGCGCCTCAAACGGGAGTTTAAAGTAGAAGCCAATATAGGCGAGCCCCAAGTGGCTTATCGTGAAACTATTAAACAAACCGCTGAAGCACAGGGCAAATACATAAAACAATCCGGCGGGCGAGGGCAGTATGGTGATTGTTATATTCGGTTAGAGCCCATAGAAGAAGTTGATGAAGAGACTGGAGAAAAGAAAGACTTTGAGTTTATAAATGAAGTTAAAGGCGGCGCTATTCCGCAGGAATTTATACCATCAGTTGAAAAAGGCGTTAAAGAAGCTATGGCTAATGGAGTAGTGGCCGGCTATCCTATAATGAATATTAAAGCAGCGGTTTATGACGGTTCATATCATGAAGTTGACTCATCCGAAGTTGCCTTTAAAATGGCCGCCATTTCAGCTTTTAAGAGTGCTGCTAAGCAAGCCAATCCAGTTTTACTTGAGCCCATTATGAGTATAGAAGTAGCCACACCTGAAGAATATATGGGAGATGTCATTGGTGATTTAAGTTCCAGAAGAGCCTTAATTCATAAAATGAGTGATCGTGGAAAAAATAAAGTTATTGATGGTGAAGTGCCACTGGCAGCTATGTTTGGCTATGCTACTGCGGTGCGTTCACTTTCCCAAGGCAGAGCCAATTTCAGTATGGAATTTTCACATTATGCTGAAGTGCCACAAAGTGTCGTCAATCAATTAACTAATTCAGATAGCTAAAAAGTTACAATAACTTATACAAAAACAGGCCGATTATTTGACCTGTTTTTATATTTTAATGTGTGGTGATATTTTGTTTTAATCTTGTATTTTTAGGGATATAAAAAAAAGGGCAACTCCTTCTTATATTTATGTGCTTGATAATTATACTTATCAGACAGAAATATAAGCTAATGGTTGCCCTGAGATAATTTTTAATTTTAAAACATTATAGCATAAAATATTTTTTTGTCAAGCATCTGTACTAGATGACCACCTTTCGAAATAAAAAAGCCGATCACTCTTTATTTAAGGAGGCGGTGATCGGCTTTGAGCCATGGTGGGATGTGGCTCGTTCTTATATTAAACCAATCATTTTTTTTATCTCTCTGATGGTTTCTTTAGCTATTGCTTGTGCTTTTTCTTGCCCTCCCTCAAGCATTTGGTAAACATAATCTTTATTTTTTAACAATTCCCGACGCCTGGCTTGAATAGGTTTAAGAGAGTTAATAATCACATTGGCCAACATGGGTTTAAATTTAGAGTATTGCAATTCACCATTTTTATAATCTTGCCTGAATTTTGAAGTAATTTGTTCATCATCTACTAAAGCGCAAAAGATGTCTAATAAATTTTTGCCTCCGCTTTTCTCGCTATTTTTTGCCGTTCCTGTATCAGTTACCGCCCTTTTTACTTTCTGCTGAATGGTGTCTGGAGAATCAGATAAACTGATATACGCCTTATCGCCCATTTCTTTACTCATTTTTTTAGTGGGATCATTGAGGGACATTACACGCGGTGTGTTAGTCAATTTTGCTTGTGGTTCCCTAAAATATTCACCCCAACGATTATTAAATTTTTTAGTAATTTTTCTAGCCAGCTCCACATGTTGAATTTGGTCCTCACCAACTGGAATAGTATCTGCGTGATAAAGTAAAATATCAGCCGCCATTAAAACAGGATAGTCATATAAACCAGCATTCACATTTTTTTTATGCACTTTAGCTTTGTTTTTAAACTGGGTCATTTTATCTAATTCTGCTATTGGGGTAATACAGTTGAATATCCAAGTCAGCTCAGCATGCTCCTTAACATGAGATTGAATAAAAAAAATGGATTTTTTAGGGTCAATTCCGCAAGCCAACAGGTCAACTGCAAGATCAAAAATATTTTCTCTCAACTCTTTGGGTGGAATGTTAATAGTAATAGTGTGTAAATCTACAATTGAGTAAATAGTTTTATACTCTGTGTTTTGTTGCAACTCAATCCAGTTTTTTATCGCCCCT
>CAZVLW010000064.1:0-4873 GCA_964628705.1 uncultured Gammaproteobacteria bacterium | reverse complement strand
GGTAGATATTTTTCAAGATATTTTTAAGGACAAACAGAAGCCAGACCAACAAAAAGAATATGTATATATTAAAAATTTAAAAGCTGATTACCTGCATTTACAGCACAATTTGAATAATAACTATATCAAGGTTTCGGCTGATATTTATAATAAAAAAGGTGAGATAAATAATATTAAAAGATATATTCTAAAAGGCGAGGACCAACCATTTGCCGGGCAAGATGAAGAGGGTAATTATTACTTACTGGCGGGCGAGGATAAGATATATACTTACGGCTTGGAAAAAGATCAAAATCCCTCTTTGTCTATGGATGAATATTACGCGGAAATTAAAAAAGTTTTAAATAATCCAGGGCGCATTAATGCTTTTCGTGACATTGCCTTTCAATATACTGAGGACAAGCGTAATTCTGGTACTTTTGGCGGGCATAAATTACAATTATCATATAAACAAAAAGATTATTTTCAACTACCTGAGGAAAGCTGGCAAAGATTAAACAATGAAAATAAATTAATGGGTGATTGTGAAGATCAAGCTGTGTGGTGTCAAAAACTACTTGAGAATATCGGTATAAATAACGCTTTTGTGGTGAAAGTGCCGAAACACGCAACTTGTATTTGGATGGATAAACAAACAGATGACGGTCAAAAGATTTATACTTTTAACTCAATGGGGACTTATGGACTAAACTTCGCCACAGGTAATACCCCACATAAAGCATACAGTAAATTGGTACAAGAATTTCATCAAGATGCCCCCTATACTATGATAGCAACGGGCGACCCTGAATATATAGAAGTTATGCAAGCCACTAAAGGTAGTAAAGTAAATATAATTATGAGTGACATAACTATTTTTGACAACCCAGATAAATTTGAAAATTACGCAAAAATTGATACCTTAGAGTTTAATCTTAATAAAATTAGACAAGCTATCAAAATACGAGTAAACAATCAGGAAATAAAACAATTGGCTCAACAGGCGCAAGAAACAGGCAATCAGCTGTTGAATTTATATGACAAAGTAAGCCAAGACAAACCTAATTTTTACCAATATAAAAGAATATTTAGTTTAAATAATAGCTTAAATAAAGTGGATCAAGCTATTCAGATGGGTGATATTTTAATAGAAAATGACTATTTAGAAGCGGCACGTGAGCTGACTAATACATGTTATATAAATAAAATGTATGATGAGGTAGAAAAATATGCTAAAATATATGCGCAAAAAGGAGATTTATACTCATTTTTGCCCTTAATTGAATTTTATTCTAAACAAAAAGAGGGGACTAAATTGGCAGATGTGTTAAATGAACTGGACAGTAAAATAAATCTTAACAAAAAAAGATTGGATCTTTTATCTCTGATACCAGATACTGAAAGGGATTATGTATCTCGTGCTATAAGAACAATAAAAGAAAATAAAAACTCTGAATAAAACGGTGGCCTTATAAATATAGTTTATAAAAACAGTCTGGGAAATATGCCAGACTGTTTTTAAATGGTGATTTGTTAGTTATTTAATGGTAAATACATTTTGCAATTGATAATCTTGAATGACTGATTCCATAAAATATTTAATTTCACGTTCAAATCTTTGGGTGCGGAATCTGTCTGCATAAGATTTTATTTTTTGGGGATCATATTTTTTATAATTAAAATGCAAAAGCTGATAGGCGAGCGATTCCCAAATTTGCTCCTTAAAAAATTCTCCTGTTAGGCCCTGTTGGATAGTTTCAGTAGCTCCGCCTGCACGATACGCAATAACCGGCCTACCAGAAGCCATTGATTCTAAAGCGGTAATCCCAAAATCCTCTACTTGGGGATGTATGAAAGCTTTAGCACGGCTGTATAGCTCAGCTTTACGATCTTCATTGACGTTGCCTAAAAACTCTATATTTTCTTTAGCCATCTTTTGTAAGCGCCATAAATCAGGTCCGGTGCCAAAAATTTTAAGTTTTAAACCTAATTTATTAAAGGCCTGAATAGCCAAATCGTATCTTTTATAAGCCACTAACCGCCCACCGATTAAAAAATAATCTTCCACTTGTGGGGTGATATAAAATTTATGTGTGTCTACTGGCGGATAAACCACCACACTTCTACGACCATAATAGCGCCGAATACGGTCTTGGACTGTTTTGGAGTTAGCGATAAAATAATCCACCTGTTGGGCGGCTAAAAAATCCCAATTTTTAATCCGCTCTAAAAATAAAGGGATGAGTTTTTTAATAAAAGGATGGTATTTTAATTCTTTAATGTATGAATCAGCGTCGTGCCAAAGATACCTAGTTGGTGTGTGGCAATAACACACATGCGGGACATTGCGCGGCACTTGGACGCCTTTGGCAAAAGAACTGGATGAACTTAAGACTAAATCATAATTGGCGGGTTTTAATTGGCTAATGGCTTGGGGCATAAAAGCTAAAAACCATTGATAATTGTTAACAGACAATGGAATTTGTTGTAGCCATGAAGTCTGAATTTTTTTAGGATGAAAAATATGGCCTGTCTTAGCACGACTGTAGAAAAGAACAAAAATAGGGCTTTGTGGAAAAACCCTTTGAAAAGAAGTAAGTACTTTCTCTGCCCCTCCCAGTTGCGTTAAGTAGTCATGCACTAAGGCGACGCGCATATAGGAATGGTTTAATTTATTAAACCATATTAACAAAATAGGGGGAAAAAGTAAAATAAATTAACTAACAGCCAACAAATAACAATAGAAATTCCTTGACTTCCTACCCTCTTTGAGGGGAGGTGGTGAATGAAATGAGGTGGAGGGGTGATAAAAAACCTCTCCCCTCTGTCCCGACTTTGTCGGGACATCTCCCCTCGCCAAGCAAGGGGAGAAAAAGATGTTAAATTCCCCACAAGGACATCTCTGCGTTAGCAGGACTGTTCTTGGGTGTTAAATCCTCTGCCCACAAGGACAGTTCTGCGTTAGCAGGACTGTTCTTGGGTGTTACATTCTTTATGTATCGCTCAAGAACAGTCCTTTAAATATAAAATTTAAAGAACTGTCCTTATGGCCCCCAGCCAAGAGAGGATAAAAAATGTATTATCTTAACTGATTTAATCCATTTCCCCAACTATGTCTTTCCAATATTTAGTGACTGCTTGGCTAGTATGCTGATAATTATAATATTTGTGTATATGGTGGTAAGCGGCTTGGCCAAGTTGTTTGGCAAGCGCCTCGTCTTGAAGTAATTTTAAAACTGACTCTTCAAAATATTTATGAATATTAATTGGGAAAAGAAAACCAGTTTGATTGTTTTGAATAATACTTTTCGCGCCAGTGGTTTTAGAGGCAACAGAAGGTTTGGCGGCCGATCCTGCCTCTATTAAAACTTTACCAAAACTTTCATGGGTGGAAGTCAACACCACCACATCACAGGCATAATAATAATTTACCAAAAGACTATAATTTATATGGCCTGTGAATTTAATATGTTTATCAAGCTTAAGCTGGCACACTTGATGATAAATAGTGTCAAATTGACCGCCAGAGCCAGCTAATATTAAATTTACTTTACCATAGGCGGATAAGATATTTTTAAAACTTTTTATTAAAAATGATAAATTTTTTTCTTGGCTAAAGCGTCCCACCCATAAAAGCAGTTTATAGTCTTTAAATTGCTGTTTAATAGAATTGATTGTTTCAAAATCTGGCTTTTCAAATTTAGTTAAATTCACTGGCGTGGGAATGACTTTAATTTTACTCTTAGAAATGCCCGCAAAACCGAGTTTAGCTTTAATACCGCTGGAGACTACACGCAACGCATCAGCGCGCTTAACGGTAAAACGGCTTAGTATTAAAAGTAATTTATTTAATTTTGACTCTTGAAGCCAATATTTATTTTGCCAAAAATCGCCATGAAAATGAATCAATAATTTAGCTTTAATTTTACGCTTGATTAAATAGCCAGCTAAGCCGGTTAAAAAAGGATCTTGGCAAACAATTAGATGATATTGATGATGGCTCGCTAAGCGCTTGGCAATTTTAAGAGCACCCACTATATAAAATGGGCGAAATATAGAATTGGTAGGATAACAAAAAAGCCTTGAGATAGGTTGCGTTGGTTTAAAGCCGCGACGAGCAAAAATAATCACATCAAGAGCATGTGTTGCCTGCGCGTATTGCTTATGCCTGTCTACCGTATCGCCCACACTTAATTTTTCTCCTAAAAGAGATCTGTCTGTGGATATCATTAAAACTCGCATATAGATAAAGATTTATAATTTAAAATTTAAATATATGGCTGAAGGTTGAATTAATCTAATTTTATAATTTAGCTTGTAAAGCTAAACCAATTTTGATAAATACAGCCATAAAACCATCTAACACTTAGCCGTTGAGATACTTGCTGCTTACTGCTTGATGTTTTTAATACGGCACACTCTTATGTTAATTCTTTTATTTTATCCACCAATTGGCTGACACTAAAATTGACTTTAGCTAAATAATCTTTTGCTCCCAGCTGAATACCCCTTTTTTGGCTGGCCTCATCAGATAAATTGGAAATAATAATTACGGGAATATCCTTGGTTTCATCTTGTAATTTAAGTTGTTTTAATATTTGCCAACCATTAATTTTAGGCAAAATTATATCCAACACAATTACGTCTAAATTTTCTTGCTCAATAATTTTCCAAGCATCTTCGCCATCATCTGCCACAAATGTTTTGTAGCCCTCAGAAGACAATTGGGACTGCAAAGCATACAACAAAGCAGTTTCGTCTTCAATAATAAGTATTTTCTTGGCCATAGAATATAGGTTATTTAATAATATAAAGGTGAATATTTTAAGTCTCGCCCCGCTTAAAGTCTGTAAGATTAGCTAAAAATCTATACCCACTGCGCAAGGACAGTTCT
>CAZVLW010000063.1:0-5037 GCA_964628705.1 uncultured Gammaproteobacteria bacterium | reverse complement strand
AGACCGAAAATCATTTTGGTTAAGAAGATATAGATAACTGAACGCACTATGGCAGTCCTGACTTTTGAACCAATGCGCTTGTATTTAGTATTACAAACCTCACTAATTTTATCAATGAGCTTCTGTTTGTGTTCAAAAAGTAATTCTGCTTTATCTTGATAACTATCTAAAATGGTTTGCAATATCCATAGCACCACGGCATATTTTTTAAATTCTTTAGACAGCTTTTCATTTAAGCTATGGGTGTAATGTGCGGCTATAATTTTTTTGATATCAATAATTTTAGATGTTAAATGCAACGTTTGGTTGAAATCCAGTTGGGACCATTGTGGAAAATAGTATTTAAATAAAAAATAATTGACGGTAATTTCATCTGCCTTAATAAGAGATTTTAATACAGCAATATAAATCTGAATATTTTGATCAAGCTGTGTCAGGTGGCTATGACCCTCTAAAATAATATTCTGCCTGACAATTCGATGCATAGCATCAATGGTAACCAACTCTTGGCGCAGATCAACCAATTCTTCCTCAATTTCACAAGCCGCAATATTTAAAAACCAATCAAAAAACTTTCTCAATTCCTTGCCTTTAATTTGGCTATCAAGCAAATTGTTGTAGACAACAATATATTTATTTATGATATGGGCAACTTGGTTCACCTTACTTTCGGGCAACTTCCCGTTAGGCAGGTATCGCCCTCTAATCAATTCCTCTATCAATGGCCGCGCAATATCAGAGCCACTGTTGCCCGGGGTAGACATACGCTTTAATATTCTAGCAATAGCATATTTCCTGAGTAAATGATCCTCTTTATAATCAACAGTATTTCTTATTTTTTCATAAACAAAAGCCAACTTGCCAGCAGCGTCACTGACAGCAATAGTTGGTCCATCCGACTCATAACGGGGATGAGCCGCTTGGCTATATTCCTTGAGCCATTTTTGAATTGTATTAGAGTTGGTATTTGCCATAATGTACAAAAATAATTAATCTTCTATGAGGGAGCGTAAGGTTTTCTTGACCATATGCTTAAAATTGAAGACATCCAATTTGACCACCGGGTTAGCACAAATACGCTCCTTTTTTTTGTCGTCTTGCCATAATTTAGTGATAGCATCAAGCCAGGCTTGTTGGCTATTATACGGCACCAAAATCCCATTGTAATCATCTTCAATTAATTCGGAATTGCCACCACTTTGGCTGGCAATAATTGGCAGGTGATAATGCATAGCATCTAAAATAATGTGTGAAAGTCCTCCATAAGCAGAATTTAAAACAAAGAGTGAGGCGGCTTGGTAATATTTATAAAGCTCTTTTTGATCAATCCGGCCTAATAAAATTACATCTTTATCAAGTTTATTTTGATGAATTAATTTTCGCAAGCGAGGCATTTCTGGACCATTGCCAAAAATTAACAATTTAAATCTTTGATTGATTTTTTTTAGCTCAGGCATCAGCTCAATTAACATATCAAAACCCTTCCACGGCATCAATCTACCGCCGGTAATAATGATATCGCCCTTAATATTAATCTTATGTTGAGCTTCAGATTTAGTCAATATGGGGTGTTTTTCAAAATCAACTGAATTATAAATAACTACAATCTTATGTTCAGGCGCCCCCCAATTCATTATAGTGGATCTTAAATAATGGGATGGCACGATCACTTTATCAGCATTGCGAACGCTGGTTTTTTGAATATAATCAATCAATTTTAAGCGTAAATTAACCGCCCTGCTGGGTGACTTGAACTCTCTACTTTTTTGCCACTCATCCAAATTTTTGTTAGTTGCTTGATAGAGTCTGGCTTGTTGCCATGCATAGTCTCCAACGACCTTAATGACTAATTTTTTTCTTAAAATTTTTGAAACAAGCAAAGCTGGACCACCGGCCGCCACTGGTCCCTGGGCATAAATCACCCGAGCCAAGAGTGAGTGATTGAATAATTTAAAAAAATACAAATAGTATTTAATAGGCACAGGCAAAAAGCTTGAGATGCGATAAATATGCTTACCATACTCCTCATCTTTAGATTTTAATTGCACAGTGCTATAGGCGACTACTTTGACTTGATACAATTTTTTCTGCAGATATTTTACTAAGCGATAAGCGTATGTGGCAGAGCCACCTATATCAGGAGGGAAAATTTCTGCGGCTAAAATAATCTGATCTTTACGAGTAAGTATTTTTTCATTAAAAACAAAAACTTTACTGCCCCAAAAATTCCATATTAAAACCAAAACGGCAGCAAATACTTTTGATATTATATACCAAAAACCAGCATATTCAACCAAAATATACATAGTGGAATTATTAATAAATAAGCCTACTATTTGAACTGATAAAAATAGGATAAACTGTTTCACTGCTTGGCGTTCCTTTGATTTAAAAGTCCACAATCTTTGAAATAAATAATTAACAAAAGCGGCTACTATAAAAGAAAAGGTGGCTGACCATAAATACCATAAATTACCAATCTCAGTTAAAATATATAACAAACTAAAATCCACCACAAAAGCGGTTGCGCCACCCACGCAATATTTTAAAAAACGTTGATTTTTTTTGATTATTTGCTTGATAAAATATAGCATAAACTAAAAAGAAAGAATTTTAATGGGTTAGTTTCTTATTTGGTTAAAAATATACTTCATCTTAAGGGCTATGTTATCCCAATCGTAAGATTGATGTGATATTTTTTTAGCATTGACGGCAATGTTTTGATAAAGATCTGGATTGTTTAAAAGCAATTCTATTTTTTCTGCTATATCAGTAGGATTATTGGCTTGGCAAAAGAGTCCTGTTTTATGGTCTTCAATAAAATCCACAATGCCACCAATAGGTGTGGCGATGGGCGGCACTCCGGCTGCCATAGATTCAATAAAAGAAATTCCCTGGCCTTCAGAAAGTGAAGGCCGAACAAAAACATCGGCTAAATAATAATATGGAGGTAAATGCTGATTGTCAATATGTCCTAAAAATAAAACTTTATCTTGAACACCTAATGTTTTAACTAATTTTTTAAGCTGGCCAGCAAGTTTACCCGAGCCGGCTATAATTAAATAAACTGGCTGATGCTGAAATTGATTTTTGTTAATTAAAATTTTGAATGCGTTAATTAAATTTGAAATGTTGTTTTTCTTAACCAAGCGCGAAGCAGTAAAAATAATAGATGCATTATCTTCAAGGTACAACTTTTTTTTAAGCTGCTTTTTTAAGAAAGCCGCGTTTTTAATATTAAATTTATCCAAATCCACCCCATTTGGCACCAGACTTATGACTCCAGTATAGCCGTATCTTCTTGCTCTTTTAGCTAACCAATTTGAAATTACTTGAATATGATCTGCTTGGCTGTAAATCATACGATAAAGTGGATACCAAAACCAAGTACGTAGCCAAATAAAAAGATCCGCATCACCGCTTTGCAAAGTAAGTAGATATTTGACTTGCCTAAATTTCAATTTAAAAAACAATGCTGTCAAGCCTGCCCAAGTGGCCATCATAGCCCATACCATATGATACTCTTGCTGGGACTGTCTTTTGGTAGCAAATAAAAAAGCCCTAAATGGATATAGATATTTATCACATTCAGAGCCGCGGCCTAACCTAAAAATTGTGGAATTATTTTGTTGTTCAATGTTGGGCAGTTTTTTGTTAATTTTGGCGGTAACTATATCAAAATCAAAATCTGGAATACGTTTAGTAATCTCTTGTATAGCGACTTCCGCCCCGCCCACAAAGGGAAAATAAGTAACGCTGAAAATAAGAACTCTGGTTCTTTTGGTATCTTTCATATATGCCTATATTATGTGCTATTTACAGTTTTATGTCAAAGCAGTAAACCCACATACAAAAACTTAATATTCTATTTCTTGCTCCAATTTATCAACATGGGCGGACCAATTATATGTTGCCTCAAACTGCTGCTTGGCGGCTTGGGAAAATTGTTTATATAAATTTTCATCTTCTATAATCTGTTTAATCTTATCTGCTAAGTCATCCGCATTTTTGGGCTCAACTGTTAGTCCAGCTTGGCCGACCACATCCCTAACTCCGGGTAAATTAGAACCAATGGCGGGCTTGCCAAATGCTTGAGCTTCTACCAAAACCAAACCAAAAGCCTCGGCTGAGTTAATGGATGGTAAAACAACTAAATCAGACAGACTATAATAACACGGCAAGTCGTGGTAAGATATTTTTCCGCCAAATAAAACCCTATTTTGTAAATCCAATCCCTTGACTTGCTTTTCATAATCTATTCTTAATTTACCATCACCTACAATAATAAGTTTTAAGTTTAAATTTTTTAGCTTATGCATTGCCTCAATCAGGTATGGCACGCCTTTAAAATAATGGGCGCTATCAAGGCCACCAACAAAAAGTAAAACTTTTTGATCATAGCTAATAGAGAGATCTTCTCTAATCTTTTGTGTTTTATAGTTATTAAGCTCAAGTAAACAACTTGGACCGAAAGGGGCTTGAATGAATTTATGCGTATATTTAGCATATATTTTTTTTGCTTTAGAATGTTTTATGTAATCTAATGAAGCGCAAAAAATCCTATCAGATGATTTGAGTAAACTATTCAACAACAACTTGGATGGTAATAATAAAATCTTTAAAAAAATTTTATTTAACTGCGCATCCATATGATAAAAAATAAATAATTTGCCTTTAATAATACGTAATTTTTTTGCTAACCAAACTATTTCAGTAGCTCCAAAAAAAGGATAATGCAACAAAATGGCATCAAACCCTCTAAGTTGCCAGAGAAGCTGAGGTGCAAAACCAGCATTGCCTATAACAGGCCAAGCTTTAAGATATTTAATTTTATAATCCAGCTTATCAGGATTTAAACGCTTTTTTTGAGGTAAGGTAAAAACAACGACTTGATGGCCTTTTTTTGATAATACTTGGGCTTGTTTGTGTGCCACATTACCCATACCTCCAATATACGGAGGAAAGCGGCAAATAATATGAGCTATTTTCATGTATATAATAATTAGTTAATATATTAATTGTAATACCCGCCCCTGT
>CAZVLW010000062.1:4318-5092 GCA_964628705.1 uncultured Gammaproteobacteria bacterium | reverse complement strand
CAAGAACAGTCCTGCTAACGCAGAGATGTCCTTGTGCAAACAGTCCTGCTGGCGCAGAACTGTCCTTGTGGGAGGGATTTAACACCCAAGAACAGTCCTGCTGGCGCAGAACTGTCCTTGTGCAAACAGTCCTGCTAACGCAGAACTGTCCTTGTGGGAGGGATTTAACACCCAAGAACAGTCCTGCTAACGCAGAGATGTCCTTGTGCAAACAGTCCTGCTGGCGCGGAGGTATCCTTGTGGATATTAACTGAGTCTTAGCAATTAGAGTTTATAATAAGTGAAGGAGTTACGCTTGCCTGTTGAGAGGAGTGAGTCGCGTCCCTCTCCCCTCAAAAAGGGGAGTAGGTGAAAAGGAGTGTTTTTTATTGTTTTGCAGATTTGAGTATTTTAGCAAAGAATAGTATACTAAAATTATTAAAGTCTTTAATTATTATAGTGTATAAGTTAACCAATATGACAAAAAATTATTTTAAACAAAATAAGAGTGTAAAATTATTTGCAGTCTTGTTTTTGATTATATTTATTTTAACAGGTTGCGGTTTAAAACAGGGTAATCCGGCGGCTGTGAATGAGCTACAGCAGCCAGTAACTTTAAAATATTGGCGTGTTTTTGATGGGAGTGACGATTTTATTGATATTATCAATGCTTATAGGCAGGCTCACCCTAACGTAAATATTGAATACCGCAAGTTGCGTTATGATGAGTATGAAAAAGAATTAGTTGAGGCCTGGGCGGAAGGCAGGGGCCCTGATATGTTTACCATTCATAAT
>CAZVLW010000062.1:0-4308 GCA_964628705.1 uncultured Gammaproteobacteria bacterium | reverse complement strand
AATAGAGCCCATGCCAACTTCGGTTGAGTTGCCGTATGCTTTAGAGCGTGATAAGCGCACAGGAGAAGTAACTAAAGCTGATTATAGAAAAATCGCTATGTTATATTCAGCAGAGCTTCAAAATGATTTTGTGCAGGTGGTTTCCAATGATGTTGTGCGTCAGGGGAAAATATGGGGTTTACCTTTGTCAGTTGACACTTTAGCCCTTTTTTATAACAGAACATTATTTGATAATGCTGGCCTAACAAGAGTGCCGAGTACCTGGTTGGAAGTTAAAGAAGCAGTCAAGAGATTGACATTGCAAAATGAAGAAGGAGAAATTGTGCAGTCCGGTATAGCCTTGGGTGGTGCTGAGAATATAAATAGGTCAAATGATATTCTTGCTTTATTAATGATGCAAAATGGAACACAAATAGTTTCAGCTGATGGCCGTTCTATATCTTTTAATAAAGCCAGCCCTTATGCAAGTGATGAGGAGTATAGACCCGGAGTGGAGGCGTTAAGATTTTATACAGATTTTGCCCGTCCGAGCAAAGAAGTTTATACTTGGAATAAAAATATGCCTGAGGCCACAGAAGCGTTTACCCAAGGCAAGTTGGCTATGATGTTGGGGTATGCTTATCAACTTCCCTTGATAAGGGCACAGGGTGCTAAAGTCAATTTAGGAGTTGCCAAGGTGCCCCATATTAATTCAGATGGCACGGATGGTTTGGGCAGGCAGGTAAATTTTGCTAGTTATTGGGTGGAGACAGTAGCTAAGATGAGCGAGTATAAAAATTATGCTTGGGATTTCTTAAAGTTTGCCACAAGTCAAGAACAAGTAGGAAAATATTTAGAAAAAACGAGCCGCCCCACAGCTTTAAGGGCTTTGGTGAATGAGCAAAAAAATAATCTTGCCATTAAACCGTTTGCCGAACAAATTTTAACAGCCAAAAGTTGGTATCAGGGACGGCAACCAATAGTGGTAGAGGAAATTTTTAATCAAATGGTTAAATCCGTAGTCAATGGCAGTACCACACCATTAGAATCAATTGAATTTGCAGCTAAAAGGGTGGGGCAAACACTATAAAATCGGAAATAAGAATAAGGAATTAGAAAATAGAAATTAGTAATTTATTATGCCTAAATATTTGTTGATTTTTATTATTTTTTTTGTAGTTGTAGGTAGCTTTTTGCCTTTGGGCACAGCTGAGGCTTTTAGTTTAATAGGTGAGGGTAGCGGAGTAAGTCCGGCTTGTTATAATCAGGGTGATTGTAGTGTGTGCGATGCTTTGCGAGTAGTGTATAATGTAGGTAATTTAGTAATGATGTTGGTGGGAGGTGTGGCCTTGATTTTGATGATTATAGCTGGTCTAATGTTTATAGTAAATGCGGGTAATACTGATAGGGTATCCCAAGCTAAAAAATTGATGGTAAATACCGTAATAGCTATAGTAATTGTTTTAGCTGCTTATGCCATAGTACATTTTGTAGCTGTTGGAGTTTTGGGATCGGATGTTAAGTGGGCAACAGGACCAGAGTGTGGATAGTATATATCTGTTGGGGATAAAAATTTGTTTTTTGTTGTGTTTTGGGGTATAATACAATTAAGTTAAAAAATAAAGGTCGGATATTAATTTACCATAAAAATTAATAAATAAATATTATGAAGAGATTGACTAAAATAAGTTCTATTTTTCTAACGATTATATTATTTTTAACTCTAGCCGCTCCAGTCTTTGCCCAAGTTGATTGGGGGCTGGGTTACGCAGAAAACGTCGGTCTTGGTACGCGTGAAGTAAGAGATGTGGCGGTAGATGTAATTCAAGCGTTACTTGGTATTTTGGGTATTATTGCTTTGATTATAATACTCATTGGCGGATTTAGATGGATGACCGCAGCTGGTAATGAAGACCAGATTGGGTCTGCTAAAAAAACCATTGCAGCAGGTATTATTGGACTTATAATTATTTTCTTCGCTTACGCCATTGTTTCCTTTGTCTTTAACGTGGTTGGCGGGGCCATATAAAGCCAGTTTAGAAAATTAGAACAATATTTTTACATATATGAAAATTATCAAAAAAGCAACATTATTGAGTTTTGTTTTACTTCTTTTAGCCGCTCCAGTTTTTGCTCAAGTTGATTGGGGGCTGGGTTACGCAGAAAACGTCGGTCTTGGTACGCGTGAAGTAAGAGATGTGGCGGTAGATGTAATTCAAGCGTTACTTGGTATTTTGGGTATTATTGCTTTGATTATAATACTCATTGGCGGATTTAGATGGATGACCGCAGCTGGTAATGAAGACCAGATTGGGTCTGCTAAAAAAACCATTGCAGCAGGTATTATTGGACTTATAATTATTTTCTTCGCTTACGCCATTGTTTCCTTTGTCTTTAACGTGGTTGGCGGAGCTCTATAGTTTGCCGGGCCGGCTTAGCTAATTATGCATGATGCAATTTTTTTAAGGAGAGGTAGCTATTTGCTTTCAAAGTTTATATTACTGGCTTTGATTGTTTTATGCGCTGTCTCTCCTTTTTGTGTAAGTATTGATGAGAGTGGCGTTGAGCTTAAAGAATTAAATGCGGAGGCGTTTGATTTTAGCGGATCTTTGGATGATGCGGCTAAAAGAGTCGGTCTTAAAAGAGAAAAGAGCTCAGCCCCGGATTTAACCAGTGTGATAGGTAAAATTATTAATGCAGCTTTATCTTTAATAGGAGTAGTACTTTTAATTATAATTATGATAGGGGGCTATAAATGGATGATGGCTGGCGGCAATGAAGACGCAGCAAAAGAAGCTAAAAAATATATTAGTAGAGGCATTATTGGTGTTTTAATTGTGGTGGGAGCTTATGCTATTTCTTTTTTTGTAATAGATGTTTTACTATAAGCAGTTAGTGAATTTAAAAAAATTATAAATATAGCAATAAATACTTTAAGCGGCCTTTGGTGGGCATGTTTAAAGGAGTTATTATTATATTTGTGAGGTTAAGCCATAGTTTAGCTTGTCATAAAAATGATATTTATGAGCAAAAAATTATTAATAGTTTTAATTGTGATAATGGTTGGTGTGGCGGTTTTTGCACCTTGGCAAGCCAAAGCGCAGGAGTTTGCCAGCCCGGGCGGTTTTTTAAACAAGGTGGCAAATAAAGCTGGCTTAGAAAAACCTGCCAGCGAAGAAGTTATGATTGGGCTGATTATAAATAGTGTGCTTGGTTTTTTAGGAGTTATTTTTTTAATTTTAATTATTTATGCTGGCATCAGATGGATGATGTCTGCCGGGAATGATGAGGAAGTTAAGAATGCCAGGCAGATTATTAAATGGGCAATTATTGGAGTTATTGTAGTAATTGGCGCTTATGCTTTAACAAGTTTTGTGATAGACAATGTTTTGAAATCAGCAGCTCCAGTTGGGCCGGAAAGGCCGGAAATTCCGGTAGAAGGTGAAGAGGATGAGATGTTGGATAATATTTGTGGTGATGTTTATTGTCGATCTTATGATCATAATGAAGACGGTTGTATGGAAGCTTCAGAGTGTTGTAAGTGGGATGGTATGTATTCTATGTGTCTTGACCGTTATTAATACTAAAAATTTATGACAAATAAAAATAAAAAATATTATAGTTTGATTTTAGCGGTAGTTTTGGTAATGGGTTTATTTTTGAGTTTTAATTTTGCTTTAGCTGAAGATGGAGATGGGAATGGCGGCGGATCTGATATTTATAATGATACTATTAAAGATCAGTTAGATACTTTGAGCGAGATTGGTCTGCCCGGTGAAGAAGGAGAGGGAGCGGAAACTTTAACTGACAGTATAGTAGAAGTAATTATTACTGTTTTAAATGTCTTGGGCCTGATATTTTTAATACTTATTATTTATGCAGGCGTGCGCTGGATGACAGCGGCTGGCAATACAGACAGCATAGAGCAAGCCAAAAAAATTATTGTTTCAGCTGTGATTGGGTTAATAATTGTATTTTTAGCTTATGCCATTACAGCTTTTGTGTTTACTGTGATTTTAGGATAAATTTTAAAATTATAAATTTGTGTAAATATTAATTATTCCGGACAAGGACAGTTCTTTAAATTTTATATTTAAAGGACTGTTCTTGAGTAAAGTAAAGGATTTAACACCTAAGAACAGTCCTGCTGACGCAGAACTGTCCTTGTGGGAAGGATTTAACACCCAAGAACAGTCCTGCTGACGCAGAACTGTCCTTGTGGGGAAGGTATTTAACACCTAAGAACAGTCCTGCTAATGCAGAGATGTCCTTGTGGGAAGGATTTAACACCTAAGAACAGTCCTGCTGACGCAGAACTGTCCTTGTGGG
>CAZVLW010000061.1:0-5465 GCA_964628705.1 uncultured Gammaproteobacteria bacterium | reverse complement strand
GAACAAAGCAATAAAGAAGGAAAAAGATGGTTTTTTTGGTTTTATGAAAATTTAAAAGAGAAAAAACTATCACGCTACCTAAAACAATACCAATTAAATTAAATAAAAAAGTGGCTAACGATCCTCTAACTAAATCTATAGATAAAACTGATATGCCAATACCCATCACACTCAAGGGGGGTAAGATAGATACGGCTATAGTCACCCCCGGCAACATAGCAGATAGATTTTTCTTAGACCAAGCAAAAGTAGCGGCCAATCCTGACGCAAAAGCTACTAAAAAGTAAGGCATATTGTTTACTAAACGCGCCGCAATTTCACCATTTAAATCTCCCACTGGAAATAAAAAAGCCATCAACGCAGAAACTCCCAATATAATACCTAATGATTTTAAAATAATTTTTACAGACCGCCATATTAAAAGCTTATCAGCCATAACTACTCCTAATGAAATAGTTAAAATTGGAGTCAATAAAGGGGTAATTAACATACCCCCAATAATCACAGCCACACTATCCACCAAAAGACCGAGAGTAACCACTATAGCTGACAAAATCAACATTAAATAAAAGTCAAAAGTCAAACTACTACTTTCAATTAATTCTTCTACTACTCTAACTTGCTTAGTTTTAGGTAAATCCAATGAACCATTTTTATTTTTCTCCATAAAAAAAGTTAATCACCACTACTAATAATACACCAACATACTCATATTAAAAAATTTTATTAACACACTATCTACTCACCCAACTGATTGGTATACTTGTCACAGTATGTGCTATTTATCATTATGGTGTTTTTCTATTAATCATCCTTGGAAAAGGTATAGTTTCGCGCACATGCTTTAAACCGCATACCCAAGCCACAATACGCTCTAAACCAAAGCCAAAACCCGAATGCGGCACAGAACCATATTTACGCGTATCCAAATACCACTCAAATGCCTCCACGGGTAAACTGTGCTCTTTAATTCTTTTAACTAATTCTTCATAGCTGTCTTCGCGCTGTGAACCACCAATAATTTCACCATAACCCTCTGGAGCTAATAAGTCAGCACACAATGCCAAACTCTCATCCCGTCTGTCGCGCTTCATATAAAAAGCCTTAACTTCCGCCGGATATTTTTCTACAAAAATTGGCTTATCATACTCCTTGGTTAAAACAGTTTCATCATCTCCGCCTAAGTCGTCTTTTTCAGAAATTTGACTGCCTAATTTGCGCAATTTTTCAACCGCCTCTTTATGGGTCAGTCTATAAAAAGGAGGGGTAATTTTTTCTAAAAATTTTATATCCCTTTGTAATATTGCCAAATCCTTTTTATTTTTCTGTAAAACTTGAGACACCATATAACTAATCAACTCTTCTTGTATTTTTATATTTTCCTCATGCTCTACAAAAGCCGCCTCAGCATCCATCATCCAAAACTCTGTTAGATGCCGGCGAGTTTTGGATTTTTCAGCCCTAAAAGTGGGGCCAAAATCAAACACTCGCCCTAAACTGGCAATAGCCGCTTCCAAATAAAGCTGACCTGACTGGGAAAGATATGCACTGCCCAAATCAAAATACTCTACTTCAAACAAAGTTGTCGTACCTTCACAAGCGGCCGGTGTTAAAACCGGCGCATCTATTTTAATAAAATTATTTTGTCTCATCCAATCATAAGTTGCGTGAATTAAACTATCACGCACGCGCTGTATCGCCCACTGTTTATTCGTTCTTAACCACAAATGGCGATGGTCTAACAAAAATTCAGGCCCATGCTCTTTTTTCCCAATCGGATAATCTTGGGCAATTTGGTATATTTTAAAATCTTTAACATGCAACTCAAATTCGCCTGCTTGCTTGGGATGTTCAGCCACTTCCGCGGTCAGCTCAACCGAACTCTCCATGGTTACCCTTTCAGCCTCATTCCATTGTTTATCACCAATACTGCTTTTTTCAACAACGGCTTGTATAAAACCAGTCCCATCACGAAACTGCCAAAAAGCAATTTTTCCGCTAGAGCGCAAATTATACACCCAACCGCGTAAAGTTACTTCTTGCCCGGTATAATTTTTCAGATCTTTAATAAAAACTATCATAAATTAAAATTAAACTTCTAACTATTGACTGTTCTTTATTGGCGATTAACTGTCTTAGCTGCTAAGCTTTTTTTGATACTCAACCTGAGTGGGATAAGCAAACTCAATACCCTCTTTAGCAAATACTTCAAATATCTTTAAATTGATTTCCTGTTGCACATCCATATAAATATTATAGTCACTTGAGTTTAAATAATACACCACTTCATAAATCAAGCTAAAATCACCAAAATTTTTAAAATGGCAACGATCAAATTCGGTCAACTCCACTTCATTAATTATTTTTTGCACAAGGGATGAAATTTTTTCTAATTTTATTTTAGGTGTCTCATAAATAACACCCAAATTGAAAACAATGCGTCTTTTTTCCATACGCTTAAAATTCTGCACTCTGGTAGAAGTCAACTCTTTATTGGAAACTACCAATTCTTCTCCTTGCAGGGTTCTAATTCTGGTAGTTTTAATGCCAATGCGCTCTACGACTCCCATATCCTGTCCAATAATAATAAAATCTCCTACCTTAAACGGCTTGTCAATAATAATTGAAAAACTGGAAAAAATATCTCCTAAAATATTTTGAATTGCCAAAGCCACGGCAATCCCCCCTATACCCAAACCTGCCACAACTGAAGTTATGTTTACTCCTAAATTGGCTAAAACTATCAGCACAGCAAACACCCAAAGTAAAATTTTTACTACTGAACCAATGGCTTTGATAGCTCCTGCATTTTCCGGAGGCAACCCATCCTCGCCCTCTTCTTGATTTTCTTCTCTATCTTTCATCATCATTTTATAAACCAAATAATCAACTATAGACTGTAACCCGCGAATAATTTCATAAGTCAATACTACTATAAAAAGAATTTTAGCTATCTGCCAAGCCATATCAGGCATAGATAAACTCTTCACCCCAATATAGAACGCCGCTATCACATAAAATGGCGGCTTGATATTATTAAAAATATCTATCAGCACATCATCAAAATCATTTTTAGTGCGCTTAGCCAGTTCTCTCAAACGCGCCAAAACAATCAATTGAAAAATCTTAAGCACTATAATCGCTCCCAAAAAATACAAAAGCGAGTTAAATAAATCAACTCCACTGTTACCCCAAAAACTAAAATCTAAAAAATGTTGTAGCATAAAATTTTGATTTTTAAACTTTTAAATTCTTAATTTATAAATTACTTATATATACAAATTATAATAACTTTGGTTGCTGGTTACAACTTTATTATTTCTTATTTTATTTCGTAGATCAAATTAACCTCTGCTCTTACCTTCTGCTCTCCTGCTTTAATAGTTGGTTCAGGCATATCGCCTCCGCCTAAACCCAATGTCTTCTCTGCATATATCTGCCTATTTATCCCTTCCGGCATAGCATAAGCTTCATATAAGTTCACTAAATCACCCAATTTTAACCCGCTCTTATTGGCCAAATCTTCTGCCTTACTCTTGGCTTTAACAATTGCCCTTTCAAGTGCCTCGCGTTTTAACTCCTCTGGATCATCAATTGTAAAATTAATATTACCTATCTGATTAGCTCCCTTTTGGGTAGTTACTTGAATAGCTTTACCTATTTTTTCTAAATCCCTGATTTTAATGCTTGCATTCTGCCGCACTTCATAGCCGCGCAGTTTTCTACCTTCTTTTTCAGTCCAATCATAAACCGGCTTTAAATTATAACTTGTCGTCTGGATATCTTTATCCTCAATATCTGCCTCTCCTAAAGCAGTAATTATTTCATTCATTTTCTTTGTATTCTCTGTGACTGCCTGTGTGGCGCTATCTTTAGCATCGGTATATACGCCAATGGTAAGCACGGCCACATCTGGAATGGCTGTTACCTCACCTGTAGCAGATACATTAAATTCATGCACCGGCTCATCTTTCTCAAGCGCTAAAACTATTGATACAATAACAATTGCGGTTACACAAAGCATACCCAAAATTTTCAACAAAATGTGAGATTTATTATCCATATATTTATAATATTTATAAAAATTAGTTAATTATGACTATACCTTAAGTATAGAATTTTATACAATTTTAGTCAAAAAAAGGGCGCTATATTTTTTTAGCAGCCCTTTTTAATTAAAATCCACATGTTTTATCATATTATAAATAAGTATCGTTAGCATAAGTAAAAAAGAAACAAATCTTACCAGAATTAATAAGCCTAAAGTATCAGAAATAACTGCAGGAGACGAAACTACTAATAAAGCCAGAAAGATAGTCAAAAAAAAGATAGCAATTAATTTGACTAACAAGCCAACATTTTTAGAAATTAAATCCCTAAGAAACACAATATACACCCCAGTCAAAACAACCTCGGCAAAAAGTATAAGTGTAGGTAATGGAGTAGAATAATTTTCCATACCCATAAGATCACCTCCTTTTATTTTGTTTAAACTATATATATTATACAATATTTATCAAAATTTAACAAATCAACTTATCCCCTTAACTATAACCTCCCTTTGCCTGGGCTTTTCATCAAAATCTATAAGCACAATCTGCTGCCAACTGCCAAGGACAAGCGCACCATCTTCAACTGGAGCTATAAAATGAGTTCCCACTAAAGCCGATCGCAAATGAGCTGCCCCATTTTGGTCTCCCCATTTTTTATGATGTTCATAATCAAAGCCCTCTGGCGCAATACTCTCCAGCATATTTTTAAAATCCTGCTTAACTCCTGCTTCATACTCCATAGTCGTAATGGCCGCAGTTGAACCAACCACAAAAACCAAAACTGCGCCATTTTTTATCTTCTCTTCGACCACTGCGGACTCCACATCAGCAGTAATATCAATAATATCTGTATGGCCTTTTGTTTTTACATTAAACATCATAAAGCTTGAATATAATCTATTTTTACTATACAATAAATTGAGTTTTCAATCAATCATGAACAGTCAATAAATTTTAACTCCCTTAATTATGCGTTTTTTTCTCCACTCTCAATACAAACCCGCCGGCGACCAACCTAAAGCGATTAAAAAATTATCCGCCGGGCTTAAAAATGACTTAAAAAAACAAATACTTTTAGGAGTAACCGGATCTGGCAAAACTTATACCATAGCCAATGTCATCCAAAAAACCAAACTGCCAACGCTGGTTATCTCACACAATAAAACCTTAGCCGCTCAACTAACCAATGAATTTAGAGGATTTTTTCCAAATAATGCTGTTGAATATTTTGTTTCTTATTATGATTATTATCAACCAGAAGCATATATTCCATCCAGCGATACCTATATTGAAAAAGAAGCACAAATCAACCAAGAAATAGAACGCCTGCGCCACGCCTCCACACAAGCTGTCTTATCACGCCAAGATACAATTGTTATTTCTTCTGTTTCAGCCAACTATGGCTTGGGTTCT
>CAZVLW010000060.1:0-5526 GCA_964628705.1 uncultured Gammaproteobacteria bacterium | reverse complement strand
CTGTTGGCGTGGCCTGCCCGCCTAACTGCCTAGAGCTGTTGGCGTGGCCTGCCCGTCACGCCTACAACGCTACGCTACGCTTGCGTAGTAAGGCGGACAGGCCTAACTGCCTAGAGCTGTTGGCGTGGCCTGCCCGCCTAACTGCCTAGAGCTGTTGGCGTGGCCTGCCCGCCACGCCTACAACGCTACGCTACGCTTGCGTAGTAAGGCGGACAGGCCTAACTGCGTAGCTGTTGGCGGGAGCTAACAAAACAAAAACTGAATACTTGATATTTTATAAATTCTAGTACCCTTGGCAGGACTCGAACCTGCAACACCTTGGTCCGAAGCCAAGTGCTCTATCCAATTGAGCTACAAGGGCATAAACTACTAAAAATAAATTACCACGCTAAATATTATAGAATCAATAATTTACAATAGTTTCATCATTTGTAGCCATATAAAAAAGAAGCATAAAAATGCCTACTTAAAACAGGATCTTTGGTTTAAATCTTTTTTTAAACATGATTTTCCATAGACTCACCCTCTATCTCGCGACCCTCTTCAACAGAATTTGATAAAGAATTTTCTTGCTCTTTATTCTTTAAGGCATCTTTAAGAGTTTTGCCAGCCCTAAATTTTGGCACTGTTACAGCAGGCACTTCTATTCTTTCGTTTGGTTTTTGTGGATTAACCCCTCCTCTGGCTGATCTGTATTTTGCTAACCAAGTGCCAAAACCAGTCAAGGTGACCCCTTCTCCTTGTTTTAATGATTCAATTACCACATCTTCAAAACCATCCATAACTTTAATTACATTTTTTTTATCTACGCCAGTCTTTTGGGCGACAACCTCCATTAATTTAGCTTTATTCATAAAAAAATTATATATATTATTAATTTATGACCTTTAACTACTTGTAAGTATATCATTTTTTACCAATCTTCGCAATTTTCACTGAATTTTACTAAATTTATAACTATCGCCCTTATTATTTTTTGTATTATTTCATTTTTTTAACCAACCCTCATTTAGAAATCAATTTTCCTTAAAAATGTGGGGGGCAAAAAGGGAGAAAAGAAAATTAAGGTTTTTATTATTATTAATTACCTACCTTGCATACTCCTCAATTCTTTTCTCTCTAATAACTGTGACTTTGATTTCTCCTGGATACTGTAGTTCTTCTTCAATTCTATTAGCCACTTGTCTGGCAATATTTTTGGCGCCCCAGTCATCAACAGCATCTGATTTAACAAATACCCTTAACTCGCGTCCGGCTTGAATAGCATAACACTTCTCCACCCCATCAATACCCTTAGCCGTTTTCTCCAAATCTTCTAAACGTTGGACGTATTGTTCATAAGTATCCTTTCTAGCACCCGGCCTAGCACCTGAAATAGCATCAGCCGCTTTAGCAATCACCCCTTCTAATGTTTCGGGATGATCCATATGGTGCTCTAAAGAAATTTTAGCTATCTCCTCTGGCAAGCTAAACTTTTTCATAATATCATAACCAATTTCCGGATGTCCCCCTTTTATTTCATGATCCACAGCCTTACCAATATCATGCAATAATCCTCCTTTCCGAGCCACTACCACATCGGCGCCCAACTGTTCTGCTAACATACCTGCTAACAAAGAAACCTCAATTGAGTGCTGTAAGACATTATGACCATAACTTGTCCTAAATTTTAAACGACCTAAAATTTGAACCAACTTAGGATCCAAACCACCCACGCCAGCTTGATACATAGCATCCTCACCTGCCTTTTTAATTTCCTGAGAAACATCCCTCTTGGCTTGTTCTACTGTTTCCTCAATTCTGCCGGGATGAATCCTGCCATCAGACATAAGTTTTTCTAAAGTAGCCTTAGCCACTTGACGACGAATGGGGCTAAATCCAGAAACCCAAATAGTTTCCGGGGTTTCATCTACTACCAACTCAACTCCCGTTAACTGCTCAATGGTTTTAATATTTCTACCTTCTTTGCCAATAATCCTGCCTTTCATTTCATCATTGGGTAAAGTAATAGTAGTAGTAGTTGTGTCTGCGGCATGTGAGCTGGCACAACGCTCTATGACACTCACCAACATATGCTTGGCTTTTTCCTGCAACTCCTCACTATTTTCCCTCTCTAACTTCCTAATCCTGCCATACAATTCATCTTTTACTTGAGATTCAACATTATTCATCAATGCCTCTTTAGCTTCACTTTGAGTCATAACGGCAATTTTTTCCAGCTTTTGCATACCCTTCTCTTTTATCGACTGTAAATCTTGACGCAAAGCTTCAATATTTCTTTCTTTTGCATTTAATTTAGCTTTTTTATCCTCAAACTCCAAAAGCTTCTTATCAAACAAATTCTCTCTTTTCTCTAACCTACTCTGCATTTCGTAGAGCCCCCTACGGCGCTTGTCTTCTTCTACTTTGGCTTTTTCTTGTATTTCCAACGCCTTATTCTTCGCTTCTAAAATTGTCTCTTTATATTTTTCCTTGGCATTCGCCAATATTTTTTCCACTTTTGCTTCGGCTGTTTGGGCATCACGCCTAGCTATTGATCTTCTAAAATAATAACCGACCACTACCCCTGCTCCTAAAACAGCCAAAAATATAATTATTTCTTGCATATAAAAAACCCCTCTTTTTTTAAAGACAGGCATAAATACTACTAACCTAATTACTCTTAGGTGTAATTAGCTATATTCAAATATTTTAACGCAAAATTATCGCACTCTAATCTGTGTGCAACCCCTTTTAGTTGATCTTTTAAATTTATTAACTAACTTAAAATCCATCTAATTTACAAAATTGGTTTGGGTTAAAATATTATTAATGATGACTCTCATTAATTGACGCTGAACATATTACTCAATAATGAGTATCTTTCTAATTAATTACACTATCTTTAAATTATAGCCTTACCTGTCTATAAAAAAATTAATTCAATTAATAAAATTAACCTTTATAAGATAATATCATTTTATCACATAATACTTTCTTTTGCAAATTGCTCAGCGACCATACTATACTTGACACTATATAGTATAAAATATAAAAAAATATAAGCGACGGATGTGGAAAATGAATATCAGGATAAAAATACCTAAAAAACATGCTAATATCAATAAGTTTTATGAATTAATAACTTATGGTACTTTCTCCAAAAAAATTTAATATTCGGTATCAAACTAGTTTTAATAATCTCAACAAAAATATTATAAGTATTTAGTTAACTCAAATGTTAAATTCCACCACACAAAAGATAAAATTTTTTTAATTTGACCAATACCGTAGAAACATTACAAGGATGCTCGGGGAAATAAAATTTTATATTTTGAGTTTAAAAACCAAAAAGACATTGGCACCAAGATAGATAATAGACGACTCCACAACCAGCTGACGTGAAAATTCTGTTGATTAAAACACAAAAAAACGGTATGCAACATTTCTATACCCACTACATCTACTACTACTGCACCAAGGGGCACAAAAGCTTTAAGCGTCCCGAGCTTTGTATTCTTCAAGAGATTTCAGATAAACAAACTTACTCCCTGCTTCAAAAAATTTGTTTGCGAAACATTGGCTCGAACCAATACAAGAATAAACAAAGGTCGCTTCTTCCCTTGAGAAAACCGCAAGAAATGGCAACTTTTTTAAGGAAAAGGTTGCTTACCAAACTTCGTTCGGCTTGAACCTCGTCTTGGCCAACCACGAGGCACCCATCAGCGCGCCGAGCGGCCTTGATTCTACCCCATAAAACAAGTGGGTGACTCACAGAGCCACCCACCAAATAGTTGATCAAAAAACGGAAAGTTTGATTCTGGAGGCCACGACGGGATTCGAACCCGTGAATAATGGTTTTGCAGACCATCGCCTTAGCCGCTTGGCTACGTGGCCAGGCAATTTTATGCTAACTTAAATCAAAATAATTTTCAAGTATAATAAAACTGCAAAATTTAAATTTGTGGCTTAATTGGAGCTGCTCCCTTACTTTTAAGTATTTCAGGGATTTTGTCTCTGACAAGTTTATTGTATGTCATAGTAATAATTAGTTAGGAGACGGATTTTATAATTCTTTTGGCTGGTTTGCAATTTCACATAATGTATCGATGTATGTTGAGTTTTTCTGAAAGAAAAATTTGGGCGAGCATTTGGTGTTAGCCAAGCGCGAGCCATATACACCGTATTATCGGATAGTATTGATCTTAATTTTGTCTTTGGTAAAATGTTGGCTGGTAAGACAACAAAACAAAATACTTTTGGAAAAAGTGGGGAATTTTATTCATTCCCCTTTAAAAATTGATTATTAGATGATTTTATGGTCGCTAAATGATGAATGAACCAAAAAGTTCTTGTGTGAAATAACACGATAGTCAATAACCGGGATATTTAACAAAATTCTGATGATATTGTTGAAGTAATGACCCCAGTATATTTTTTTGTTTTGATATTGACGAATCTGATCAGTTATCATGTTTATTTTTTTGCGCATTTTTTAATCCTCCATTTGGGTTTTTGTTGAACTTTTCTAAAAGTATTTTATTTTAAAGAGCAATATTTCACATAATGTCCGCGCTTGATCTGTAGTCCCGCAGAGGCGAGCTTGCTCACCGGAGCGGGATTACAGATAAGCAGCTGTTATGCAATGTCGCGAAGCGAAAGCGAGCGGCTTGCATAACGGTGCTGGTAAGCGCGGACATTATGCAAAAGAGCGAGCGTAGCGAGCGATTTTGCATAACGTTTCAGTATATGCGATGTTTTGCGGAGTGTAGCGGAGCAAAATATGGGAGAGCGAAGTGCAACGAGCGAACCGCATATACTGTGTTAGGCGACCCGAGCGTAACGCAGTGAAGCGAGAGCGCAGCGGGGCTTGAGTCGAAAAAAGAATCATTCCTTATTAAAGGGCAAAAACAAAAACCTTATTTTAAAGATTTCCAGGTTTCCCAATCAATATCTCTGCCTGGATAACCTGGTTTCATAAATGGCCACTTATCTTTTATCCATTGCTTCACAACACCAAAAAGATGTTCGTCCAATCCATTTTTAACTTCACTTTGCCTAACCCACATAACAATTTCAGCATCATATTCAGAGTTTGAAGACGGATAAATATACATACAGCCCAAACACTCTTTTTCATCTAAGCTCATTACTGTGTAGGCAAATGAAGTTTCTCTTTGGAACTCTTTTTGGTGCCATCCGAGATCAATCAAATCTTGCTCAAAGGTTAATTCGTTTGTTGGCCATTTATGATCTGGACCAAAAGGCTTCGTTTTTTGTAAATGTTCAATGCTGGTCATTACAGCGTCATAATCTTTTACAACATCATTTACGGTAAGCATTCTCAAACGAAGCCTATCCGTTTCAAGCACTTCTGGAACTTGGAAATCTTTTTTTAGTAAATTGCTCATAAATGTATTGTAATAGTTTAAAATTTAAAAATCTTTGTTTTTGCCCTTTTCATTATTTGAGATTCTTTTTTCAATTTCGCCTAATGTCCGCGCTTGATCTGTAGTTTTTGGAGACGAGCGAAGCTCGGCGACAAAA
>CAZVLW010000059.1:0-5718 GCA_964628705.1 uncultured Gammaproteobacteria bacterium | reverse complement strand
AAGTGCACCTACCTTCAGCTAAAGCTGAGTAGAAGACATAGAGGCGAGCACCTTCCACCTGGCTTTAGTCAAGGGTTAAAGAGCTTTAGTTCAATTTAGCCCAATTACTGTGCACTAAAGTGCACCTACCTTCAGCTAAAGCTGAGTAGAAGAAACACTTTTGATTTCTACCCGGCTTTAGCCGAGGGTTAAAGAGCTTTAGCTCTAATAAGTGCACTAAAGTGCACCTACCTTCAGCTAAAGCTGAGTAGAAGACATAGAGGCGAGCACCTTCTACCCGGCTTTAGCCGAGGGTTAAAGAGCTTTAGCCCAATTACTGTGCACTAAAGTGCAGCTACTTTCAGCTAAAGCTGAGTAGAAGGAATACCTTTTACTGGAGTGCTTAAAAAATACTTTAAAAAGCTCATTTGGCGTTTGTTTAAGGGGCTGGTTTGTGTTAATATGGAGGTGTGAAGAAGATATGCCTATAAAGAATTTAAATCAAGAGCAAAAACAGGCCGTTACTCACACAGACGGTCCGCTTTTGATTGTAGCAGGGGCTGGCACAGGTAAGACTACTATTATTACAGAGCGCGTGGCGTGGCTAATTGAAGAAGGGTTAGCTAAGCCAGATGAGATTTTAGCTTTAACATTTACTGATAAGGCAGCAGGTGAGATGGAAGAAAGAGTGGACAGATTATTGCCTTACGGTTATGTGGATTTGTGGATTATGACTTTTCACAGTTTTTGTGAGCGTATTTTAAAAAATCACGCTTTAGATATTGGTTTGCCAAATGATTTTAAACTTTTAAATCAAACACAACAATGGATGTTGGTGCGTGAAAATTTAGATAAATTTGAATTGGATTATTATAAACCTTTGGGCAACCCGACTAAGTTTATCCACGCGCTTTTAAAACATTTTAGCCGAGCTAAAGATGAAGAGATTAGCCCAGCTGATTATTTGGAGTATGCGCAAAATTTAAAAATAAATTTAGACAGTATGGAGAGCACTTCCGGTAAGTCAAAGGTTAAAAACCAAAAAACAAGCGTCATAAATCAACCATCAAAGCACAGCTCTGAGTTGCCAAGGGTAGTAAGTGAAGTTGAGGCAACTGAGGTGAGTAGGTTGGAAGAAGTGGCTAATGCCTATCACAGCTATCAACAGTTATTGTTGGATAATGAAGCTTTGGATTTTGGTGATTTGATCAATTATACCTTGAAGTTGTTTAGGCAAAGGCCCAAAGCTTTGGCGCACTATAGGCGGCATTTTAAATATATTTTAGTGGATGAATTTCAAGATACCAATTGGGCGCAATATGAGTTGGTTAAATTATTGGCTGCGCCTGAAAATAATCTTACAGTAGTCGGTGATGATGACCAAAGTGTGTTTGCTTTTAGAGGCGCGTCAATGAGCAATATTTTGCATTTTAAAGAGGATTATCCAAAAGTTAAGCAGATTTTTATTAAAAAGAATTACCGTTCAGTTCAAAATATACTTGATGTGGCATATAATTTTATTCAACTAAACAACCCTGAAAGGCTTGAGGTTAAACTTAAAGAGGGAAATTCAAAGCAGTTGTTAAATAAAAAGTTGATTTCTCAAACCAAAGGGCGGGGGCAGTTAGGGCATTTATATGCGGCCAATGAGCAAAAAGAGGTGGAGAAAGTGGTTAATCAGATAATTGATTTAAAAAATAAAGACAGCCAAGCCAGTTGGAATGATTTTGCTATTTTAGCCAGAGCCAACAAACATTTAGAACCTTTTATAAACGGGTTGTCTTTTGCCGGTGTGCCGTATATTTATGTGGCTTCTAAGGGTTTGTATGAAAAAAATATTATTCGTGATGTGCTGGCTTATTTAAAATTATTGGATAACTACCACGAGCCCTTGGCTTTATGGCGAGTGTTGAACTTTAGGGCTATTGATTTGCCGATTGAAGATTTAATGCAAATAACCAATTATGCCAATCGTAAAACTTATTCATTGTATGAAGCATTAAATCATATTGATGTTTTGAAAAATGTTTCAACGCAAGGTAAAAAGAAAATCAAGAATTTATTGTCTTTAATTAACCGACATAGCCAGCTGGCAAAAAAGAAAGGTGTTAAAGAGTTGGTTTTAAACTTTTTCAATGATTTTAATATAAAGCAATATTTAATAGAGGGTAATCGCCATAATGATTTCAATTATTTGCGCGAGTTGTTTAATAAAATAGAATCATTTGAGGAAGATCAGGATGACAAAAGTTTGGCAAATTTTATGAAATTAGTGAGTTTAGAGATTGAATCAGGAGAGCAAGGCGATTTGCCGGGTGATGCTTTTGAGGGCCCGGAAGCTGTTAGACTGATGACAATACATGGAGCCAAGGGTTTGGAGTTTAAGTATGTTTTTGTAGTTAATATGGCAGATAAGAGATTTCCAGCTATTGAACGTAAAGATCCAATTGAATTGCCGGATGATTTGGTTAAAGAGATTGTTCCTTCAGGAGATATCCACTTGCAAGAGGAGCGAAGATTGTTTTATGTGGCTTTAACCAGAGCTAAGTATGGTGTGTGGTTGAGTAGTGCGCAAAATTATGGTGGCAAGACCAAGAAAAAGTTATCCCGCTTTTTATATGAAGCCAATATTACAGCTGAGCCAATAACTGATAAAAAAGAAGAGATTGAGAAGGACAGCCCATTAGATAGCCGTCCGCGGATAGTTGCATCGCGCCATCAACAAAAACCTTATGAGTTGCCTAAGTCTTTTTCTTATTCTCAAATTCAGGCTTTTGAAAAGTGCCCATATCAATATTATCTTCAATTTGTGCTTAAAATCCCGACTTTTGGCAGCCATTATTTTAGCTATGGTAAAACTATGCACGCTATTTTGCAAAAATTTTTACTACCTTTAAAACAAAACGGACAAACGACACAAGGCAACTTGTTTTCGGACTCACAAAATTCACACAAAAAGAGCAAGCCAGCCGATAGTTTACCTTCTTTTGAAAAATTATTGGGATTGTATAAAGAGTCTTGGATTGATGAGTGGTATGAGTCAAAAGAACAAAAGAAAAAGTATTACCAGCAAGGGATAGATTCTCTTAAAAAAATTTATGAAGATATAAAAAATAATCCACCCCAAGTCTTAGAGCTTGAAAAATATTTTAATTTAAAAATTGGCAACTATACTTTGCGTGGCGCAATGGACAGAGTAGATGATTTAGGTGAGGGGAAAGTGCATATCGTGGATTATAAAACTGGAAACCCTAAAGATAAACATAGTCGTCAGGACAAAAAACAGCTCTATATTTATCAGCTGGCCGCCAGCCAAGTGTTTAACTGGCAGCCACAAAAACTGACTTTTCATTATTTAAACAACAATACACAGGCAACTTTTTTAGCTGATGAAAGTGATCTGGAAAAAACCAAACAAGAGATAATAGAAGTGATTGAGTCTATTTTAAATTATGATTTTGAAGCATTACCTGATAAGCATACTTGCCAGTATTGTGATTTTAAAGAGGTGTGCCGATTTCGGGCTTGAATTTTTTTTATAAAGAGTTGGCATGTATTTACTACTTTTTATGTCATTTACTGAGCTGTCCCAAGTTTTAAATAAGAGATTTAAAGATTCCTCTTTGGGTAAAAACGTCCAAGCCACTTTAGTATGTGAAGAGTTCAATAAAATAATTAAGAATATATGCGGAGAAAATATCACCAATAAGGCGCAGGCGCTGTATGTGAAAAATAAAATGTTAACTGTGGCTTGTCTGTCATCTACTGTGGCTAGTGAGATTAAAATGCGACAAGACCAGATTATTAGTAAACTGGAGGATAAATTTGGCAAGGGTGTGGTTGAAGATATTAGAATTGTTACCTAATTTATTAGTGGTTTAAAGTTATTATACTAATAAGTAATGTTTTTTATATTTAGCTAAATTTTTTTATTAAACAAAATTATATTGCTTGATATTTATTAATAATAATTTGTCTAACATTAGCTAAAATTAGTTGATATTAATCCCCATATTATATTTGCTTGAATGTGTTTTTTTTGCTAAAATTAAGGTATTAGTTAAATGAGTTTAAAAAAATATTTATTGTTGATGACAATTGGAACTTTATTGATATTGGCAGGGTTGGTATTGGTGCTATTTTTTATTAATCCTTATGAAGCCGGTTGGCGGGGGTTATTATTTTTTTACATAGCTTTTTTCTTGTTTGTTTTAGGGATATCAAGCATAAGCGGTTTTATTGTCAGATTTATTTTTATTAAAAATGAATTTGCCCATCAACAAGTAAGGGTGGCTTTTAGGCAAGGTCTGATGTTAGCTGGAATGCTAAGTGTAGTAGCCATGCTTCAAGCTGAGGGGTTGTTGGTTTGGTGGAATGCTTTTTTGTTGTTGGCGCTTTTGGGAGTAATTGAATATATGTTTATTTTTAAGGATAGCCAAGGCAATTGATTGGCTGTGGCCTAAACTGTCTATTTTATAGATTATTTGTATATCAATATAAAGAAAAATATGAAAGAAAAATTTAATCAAATAAAAAAAGATATTTTAGCCGAATTGGAAAGGACTGAAACTCTGGAACAATTGGATGAGTTTTATAGTAAATATTTTTCTAGAAATTCAGGTAAGTTTTCCAAATTGGTCAGAGATATCAAACAAGTTGATAAAGAATATCGTCCAGTGGTTGGTAAAATCGCTAATGATGTTAAAAAGGAAGTGACTGAGGCATATGAATTGGTAAAAAGCAGTTTAGAGAAAAAATATGGGCCAACTCAGCAGCTAAGCAATAAACTGGATATCACACGTCCGGGTTATGCATCAGTCAATGGCAGCTTGCATCCGATTACTCAAGTAAAAAGAGAATTAAATGATGCTTTTAGGTTCTTGGGATTTGAAATTTATCAAGGTCTAGAGATATCTTCTGAGGAATATGTTTTTGATAAATTGAATTTTCCTAAAGATCATCCGGCGCGAGAATCAATGGATACTTATTGGTTGGCCAATCAAAAATCTAAAAGTCAAAAAATAACAGCTAAAGAGAAATTGTGCCTACGGCCGCATTTAACAGGTGCCAGCGTGCGTTATATGCAGACTCACCAACCGCCTTTTAGATTTATTTATCCGGGGCGAGTATTTAGAAGTGAAACCACAGACGCAGGGCATGAGCGCTGTTTTTACCAATGGGAGGCACTCATGGTTAATAAAACCATTTCTATAAGTGGAGGTAAGATTTTAGTTAAAAGTATTTTAGAGAGAGTTTTTAAGCGCGAGGTTGAGATTCGTATGAGATCCGGTTTTTTTCCATTTGTTGAGCCGGGTTTTGAGATAGATATAAGGTGCTTAAATTGCGGTGGCAAGGGATGCAGTGTGTGTAAGCACAATGGTTGGGTAGAAATGATGCCCGGCGGTCCGCCTCACGCTAATGTGCTTAGAGCTGGCGGCATTGATCCAGCTAAGTGGCAGGGCTTTTATATTAATATTGGTTTAGACAGGATAGTTATGATGAAATATGGCATTCATGATATTCGTTTGATGCATAGCGGTGATTTGAGGTTTCTTGAGCAGTTTTAAGTTTAGTCATAGCAATTTAAGGAGTAAGAAATAAGAAGTAAGAAGTAAGGAGCAAGGAGTAAGTATATTTTTTTCTGGTTCAATTTTATCAAATTGAGCCGTTAAGATAATTTACGGCTAATTGGTGAAAAGCCAAGGACAGTTCTTTAAATTTTATATTTAAAGGACTGTT
>CAZVLW010000058.1:0-5816 GCA_964628705.1 uncultured Gammaproteobacteria bacterium | reverse complement strand
TCCTCTTTTTTCCCCAAAAAGGGTCGCACCCCAGGCCAGCCCCTCCTCCCCCCAAACCCCACCCTGGCACAACCCCAATAATGATAGGGAGCATATTAATCTGATTGGGGGGAGGAGGGGCTTCTCTTGGGGTGCTCAAATCGCAATTCACCCCGAAAATCTGTCTGATAAAAAGCTGAAAGGATTTAACTATTTATTATGCCAGCTTTTTAAATCAGCCAGATTTCCCCCCTCTTGCGATTTGCCCCTTTTTGGACGGCCGCTTTAAAAATTTTTCTCGTTGTTCACATTCCTGCGTTATTCACGACCCTTTTTTGCTATTTCTAATTTTAAAATTTATCTGGATCTAATCTGGTTTGCCAAGTGTTTTCCGCTGCGCCTCTGCACGGCTCTACCTCTTGCCGCGCGCCTGCTTCGTTGCCCGTAATCCACGGACAGCGCAAAAAATAACATTTGTGCAAAATCCACGGACAATCGTGCGGCTACCTCACTATCGTTCGGGTTTGCTATCGCTCACGCGGGCTAAACGCCCGCCGCCGCCCTTTTTCTAAACACGAAAATTCAATTAAGGTTAGAGTTCAATTTTGTGTAATGAGAAAAAAATTAAGATTTCGTGAGTTACGCAAATTTTTGATTTTAGAGAGTGATTTTATTTTTTAGGCAATTCAATTTTTTAAAATTTTTACTTTCTAATTCTTTTTAATTTAAATCTTATTATAGTACGACATTCTTGTCTGGCCTGATGCGACAATTTTGTCTCTGCTGTGGATAAAATTAACGCTTGTTTGCCATTACCCGGGACTTCCTAATCGCACTTGTTAGTTTAGGATTTTGGCATCCATACGGCCACAAGACACAATAACTATTGCTGCGATTATATCCACCTGGTTTTACTTCAAGCCAACCAGCCTGTTTTAATTCTTGGGTGAATCTCTGTACTGATTTTCTGCTTTTACCAATCAGTGCTGCTAATCTTCTTTGGCCAAAAAAACTATAACCATGACAGTCGCTAACACATTGCAATATCAGCCAAAGCACTTTTGCTCCTTCGGATATTCGCTCGTCAAATAAAATCTGGTCTGGCATAGCATTCCATAAATTTTTCTTCATTTTTTCAACAGCATAAACATCTCTTAAATCCCGTCTGGTTTTAACCTTTTTCAACTTTTCTATTTTTGCTTTTTCAGGCAACATGGATTGTATGGATGTAAATGTCATTTTAGTTATCGTTGATATTATTTGTTGAATTATTTTCTCTTTCCAATCTCTGATCAATTCTGTAAAGCACATCAAAAAATCCGAGCAAGTTAAATTTTGCTTCAAAGAGTTCATCTGGTTTTACATCAAGAGCTTCGACCAGCCCTTTTTGTTCAAGCTCGGAGATCTGTGCCATATAATTTTAGACCCTGCAAAACAAAAAACCGCAGTGTCTAACTACAGTTTAACCTAGTGTTAATTTGATGTGTAAGAATCTAGAGGAGCTCGTCTACTTTCCCCCAATGAATTTTTTATAAGCGCCTAAAATCTTTGAGATATACTCCTCATCAACTTTCTTAAATTCTTTCTTTTTTAATTCGCTTTTTATCTGTTTGTATGTTTTGCCTTCCTTTTGAAGTTCATACGCAAATTTATCACGATCGTGATTAGCGTACTTTTCCCGGGTGGTGAATTTATATTTATCTTTAAACATTTTCTGTTTTTTCTCAATTTTCGGTCGAATATGTTCTATATCACCAATAGTGGTCAACTCATTAATTTGAATTTTTAAAGAATCATCAATCGTGGGGAAATAAGATTCAAGCAATGAATCAATACATTTAAAAACTATTTTTTGGGGAATATCAAATAATCTAGCCGCAAAAACAAAACGCCAAATGTTTGGATTTAATTGCAATTGTTTACACAGGCGTTCATAAATATCATCAGCATTAAGCTGAGCGGCCTTGGTATCTTTTCCTGCCTCACTTTTTGCCAATTCTTCTTCAGTTGTTTTCAAATCTTTCCCGCCCAGATTTTTTATTATTTTATCTAAAATATTTTCGTCCAAAGTATTATTGTTGCTTAAAATTTTGTCATACCAAACTTTAATCGAACGTCCCACTAAAATATAGATATTATCTGAGTTATCACTTATCTGGTACTTATTAAAAAAATTATCTGGAATATGCAATTTTTTTCTTCTTTCTTTTGTTTCTTCCTCAATCTTCGGATTTTCATAAATAAACCAAACATTCACCTTAATTTTATCCAAGGCGCGTTTTATTACTATGGGTATATTTGTATTTTTATCTTTCGGCATAATAATATTCTTATGCTTGTATTTTACCACGTTTCTTGATACGATTTAATTACGAGATAAAAAGTACTCCAAACTGCGCGTTGAATATTTCAATCCCTCATAAATTTCCGTCCAGTCAAAAGTTCTAAAATCGTCGCGTAGTTTCCGCCACGCTTAGCGTGGCTATTGTTCCGCTCAGCGGAACGCCAAAGCTTAGCGTGGCTATTGTTCCGCTCAGCGAGAAATTATAAAATTTTAGGGCTAATAATATGTACTATGTTTATATTCTTCTAAGTTCTAAGGATGGAAAATTATATATTGGCCATACTAATGATTTAAAAAAAAGAAAATATAAACATGACAATGGCTACGTTGCCGCCACAAGAAATAGAAGACCTCTAAAATTAATTTATTACGAATGTTATTTGATTGAACCAGATGCTAAACAGCGAGAATTATATTTAAAAGGTGGCAAGGGGCACCATGATTTAAAGATCCCATTAATAAATACTTTTAAAAAGTTAAAGTATAAATATTGTTGAAAAATCACCTATTTTATAGGCGATTTTTTATTTATATAAAATCAAAAACCCAATTATTAAATAACAAGCAAAATCAAAATAGTAAAATTTGATTTACCTTTTCCACATCTGCTTGGCTAAAAAAGTGAATTTATGGTATGATATAAGTATATTATACAAAATCAATTATTTAAGACTGGTTTATGAAAAAAATAATATTTTTATCAATTTTAGTTTTTTCAGTTTTTGGGTTTTTGAGTTCATATAATATGGCATTGGCTGATTGTAAATGTGTTTGCAAAAGTGGTTCTGATCAATTCACAGTCGATGATCCCACATCCGGGGATGGTAGTGATTGTGGAACAATTTGTAGTGATAAAAATGCTACCTACAGTGGGACTTGTACGGAATTATCAAGCTCATCACAGGGAAAAGGTGATCAGGTTAAACTAACTGATCCGCTTAGCTTAAGCTCAAATGACCCTCTGGCTGATTTGCTTTCTAGAATAGTCAAAGCCCTGCTTGGCTTTATTGGAGTAGCATCGCTGGTAGTCTTTATTTATTCTGGTTTTATGTTTCTTTTTTCAGCCGGCAATACTGATAGGGTTAAAAAAGCCAAAGACACTATGGTTTATGCTGTGATTGGAGTATTTGTGGCAATGGCTTCTTATGCCATACTTAGCTTTATATTTAAAGCTCTTAGGGCAGCTACTGGCAATTAGTATTTTTAAATATAATAAAAGCGCTGATGCAAGATCAGCACTTTCTATTTTTTTAGCATCACTCCTACTAAGGTGATGCTTTTTTTACAAAAATTTTTATATCACCGCCATGAGTCCTTTTTATTGTGGCGGTAATTTTTAAATTCCCATTAGGACCCTTTATAACATATGAATCTTCGCCCTGGGACCAGACGAAGAATCCCGATTTTCTATCAGGCGGCATAGAACCATAGCCTGGTGGAGATAGGCAAATCCTTATCTCCTTATTTATTAAAGACACCCCCTTTTGCCAGATTAATTTTTTACCCGGCGCAGGCACCAGTGCCGGGTTTGTAACGTTGATAATATACCCGGTATACGTATCAACAGAATCCGACATAACACGACGAATTGAATCCTGCCGTGCTCTCTTGCGCGCGGATTCAATGGAGTCCTGGCGCGCATAATGGGCCTTGATCGGATCAGCCACAGCATTATAGATATCCATTGGAATACCTGTTGCTAATCCAAAAATAGACCCTTTTGAATTTATATATTTTGCGGCTACCGTATCGGCCTGTACGGTGCCATCCTTGAGAGCAGCGGCAGTGTGATCTGCCGTGACCGAGAAGGCAGTCCAGATCAACCACAGCGTCAAACCAAGCATTACCAGCTTATATATACGGCGCTTGGCTTTCGCCGTGCTGATAAGTTTTTTGCTGTCGGCCTCCCAGTCAATGTCAGCCCACTGCATCACCATAATTGAGCCAATAATTATGATGAACAAGGTAACCGGTATCATAGCAATACTTTTCCAATAAGGAAAAAAGATTGTAAAAATTGATACCAGGCCCAGCGGGATGACAAACATCCAAGCCGTCCTCGCCCCATTGCGGAGCGATGAGGTGTCTGCTTCTATGGTGGCGATATCTGTCTCAACATCAAAAAAATCGCGCAAAATAGTAAGCATTGTCCCATATATAGCATTGAGGGCTTTTGATCCCACCTCAATATAGAGGGAGATCAGGTAGGCCAATGCCTGGCCCGTAACGGCTATTAGTACAAAAGGAGCTATAAAGAAAAATGCTCCAATTGCCACCAAAAAGCCGATGTGGAACGAAGCTCCCAGGATGAAGAAGAGGGTCGTCCCACATAAAGATATAATTAAAAAATAAAAAAATCCACGGTTATGGCGCTGTATATAAGCGCCAGATTTTTTTACTCCTTGTATGCCGGCATTGACATAAATATCCCCCAGCATATAGAAGAAATTTCCGATTTCCTGCACCACTTCCATGATGCTATTAAAGAAAAGGGCGAAAAATCCAAATTTTCCAATATTTCCAAAATCAAAAAATTCTTTTTCTTGATTCATTTGTTTCTCCTTTTTTTATTTTTTTAGAAATTTTTTTTAATTTTTTATTGACACGGCGCATTTTCGCAGCGGTGTCATAAAGAGCTTGATTTCCGGATTGATGCGTGTCCTTTATAAAGGACCCAACTTTTTCAAACGCATCCCGAATATCAAATTCCTTTTTATTTTTTTCATCAGTGTATTCATCAGCCGCCTTGATCATATTGTCATCAATCAAGGCATTAATTCTGTCCTCATCATTCTCCATTGCAAGAAGGTTGCGAAAATATTTAATCAAATTTGCAACCATCTTATTGTAACTTCCGGTTGTGTTCAGAAGTTCCGAGGCCATAATAGCTACTGTCCAAACGAAGTCCTCGCGTTGCTGGACAGTTAGTCTATGCAAAAATTCTGAAAATTTTTGATATTCATCAGGCTTGAGGTGGGCCTTGCATATTTGCCACCACGCCTCATCCTTTTTGCCAGACTTTTTACCAAGATTAACCAGACCACCAAGTTGATCCAAAACTTCTTCATTTATCTTGGCATTTCCGGCTTTGTCAGTGGTAAAAATTTTATCCTGTACGACTGCAGCAATCATTGCAGCAGGCATATCCAGGATGATTTTCTTAATATTGAAATCCGAACCCATAACAAACCTCCTATTTAATTTATTTTTCAAAGATTTTTTTAACACTTTTTATGGTCTGCATCTCTTAAAAATAGAGTAGAGGCAGGCCATAAAAAGAATTATTTTAATTTAAACACATTTTTTCAAAATATTAAATGATTTTAACATAATTCAATATTTTTGTCAACCTATTTATTTATTTAAAATATAAGCTAATGTTAGCATTAAAAATTAAATTCACACAGCTGGTTGTTAATTGTTAATTGTTGATTGCTATAAGTCGCATTTAGTCATTTAAAAACCTAACTTTACTACCCACTGGTTGGGACAT
>CAZVLW010000057.1:0-5824 GCA_964628705.1 uncultured Gammaproteobacteria bacterium | reverse complement strand
GACTATCAACACGGCTCATGGCCGCTAACTGAAGTTTAGTAATCATCATAGCACCCAAAAGAGCAGAATTATCTTCACCAATCCTACCTTTTGATAAATTCATTAACAAAATCTTCTTATCATCCATAATGTGTCTTAAATCAATGGTTGATTTTGACTGTCCCACAATATTTCTAATAACAGAACTGGATAAAAATTGGCCTATTTTATTCTGAATTGGCGCAATTGCTTCTGTCCTAAAACGCTCATTATAATTAGCATACTCATCCACCCAAAAAGTTTTCACTATGGGATCTTTAATTTTACTAATAATTTTTTTTCTATATTCTTTATCTACCAAAAGACGATTAATACCAAGTAAGGTATTTCCCGGCGAATCCAATAGAGCTAAAATACAATTATTTAAAATATATTCCATCCTGGCCGACCACATATTTGCCCAAATTTTGGTAAACACCCCCATCAAACCAGAACTTACCAAATGCTTGTATTCATCCTCAACACTTTCCAAAATATTAAAAGCTATCGGGTAACTTAAATCCGAAGGATTAAAATAAATCACGTCATTAATTCTATGTTTGGGTATGGCGTGCAATAAATCCTCAACCAATTCACCATGGGGATCCACCACTGCTGCCCCTTCACCGCGCTGAATATCTTGATAAATCATATTGGACAGCATCACTGTTTTACCCATACCAGTTTTACCAACCACATAAAAATGCCTGCGTCTATCATCCCGCTTAATGCCGAATTTTCTTTTTTTATTTCTAAAATTTGTCTCGGCAAAATAAGTTATATCATTGTCATTAATAGGAAACTGCATAATGATAAATAAATTCATTGTTAACTTATAAACCCTTCATACCAATATTAAGTGTCTTATTTATATTACTTAAATGGCCTGCATACTTGGTATTATTTCTGCTGACAAATTATACTGGCAAATTACTAGGTGGTGGCGCTTTAGTAGCCCCTGGCGTGGATCTATCCTCCGATGAAGACCTTTGATCATCTGCTAATCTGTCAGCCTCATCCTGCCTTTCAATATTTCGCAAAATTTCCTCTTCCTCATAAAAAGTATCAGGTAGATTAATCGGCGGCACTTCCTTTTTAGCTTCAACGATTTTGACTGATTCCCTTACTGCTTCAGGTGATGGCAAGTGATAAATTGATGCCAACTCTTCAATGTTTAATATAAATCCCCTACCTCCTCCGGCGCTTTGGCTACGCGATTTAAAATTTCTTAAAATTTTGTTTTTTTTCAACGCCAATCGTCTATCCACAAACAAATAATTAGCTTTAGTAAAGGTTTTCATAATCGGCTTAAAAGCGTTTAAATCCAAAGTTGAAAACTGTTGCAGAGCTCCAATAAAAGCAGCCACCCCTTTAGCTTTATTCAGTTTTCCTTTTGATCCTAAATATATTGCTCGCATTTTAGTTTGATAGCCCAATTTTGTTATTTTAGAAGTAATCCCTTCAATCATATTCTTTTCTTCTGGAGTTAAATAAAGCATTTTATTAGGCGGCTGATTATCAGCAGCTTTTACTGACACCTCCTCTTTACCGGGTTCATAACCAATACCATAAATCAACAGCTCCTGCAATAAAGTTCCTAAATAATAAAAAGGATATAAAACATGCTCCAACCAATTGCCTTTAGCCGTCTGTGAAGCGCCAATCATCTTATTGATAATTTTATGCCCCCCTTCCTTCCACTCATCGGCAATTGGCGTAATAACTATCTGCATCCACAGCTCTTCATTTTTTTGTATATTATTAAACACCTCTAAAAGCGAAGCCATCGGGTCAGCAAATAGCTGAGTTAAGCCGTGCTCAAAATACGGATAAGTACGAATGGGAAAGGGCGAGGGTCTCTTTAAGCCAAACTCAGAACCCCATAAATCATATTTATCATTAGGAAAAGTCAAATCTTTATAACGCTTGGTATAATCCTCTACTTCATAAATTTCAGCTTTAGGATACTGGGCATATATGGCTGACTCAACAATGTCTTTATGAGTTACTGGTACTCTAATTAAAAATTGGGTATATCCTCCAATACTCACAATCTCCAAACTATAAGCCAATTGAAATTTACCTTCAACATATTTTTCATATTTTGTCTTAGATTCATAAAAAGGCCACATGCCAGCAAAAATATGTTCAACTGCCTTAATGGTCTGCAAATTTTCCTGAGGAATATCTATTGCCAAAAGAGTCCACTCAACACTCATGGCATATTTATTGTTAATGTAGTTCATGTATATATGGAAAAATCCCCACACTAAAACAACGGCAAATAATACCCAAAAGCCGTCAAAAAACAAAATCACCATCATCTCTAACGGATTATGGGCTGATAAGGCAACTATATAATCTTGCGGTCCATTTATCCAATTCATTATGGAAAAATTTTGCATATATTTAAACTAAAAAAGGTATCGCCTAAAAAAATCTATGATCTCGATACCTTTATTATACCATTTTATTAAATTCGCCTCAAAACTATTTTAAACTATATTTATTACCCACTTTTCTAAACTTATCTTTATTAGATAAAGCTAAAATTACACTGCCCTCCTTGACCACTCTTCTTTTAAAAACTTCCTGCATAATTTCATCTTTACTCAACGGTAAACCGACTTCTTGTAATATCTCAACCAACACCTCACTTAATATTCCCGGTTTATACCCCCACTCTCTCAAAGCATAAGTTCCCCTGCCAATTAGCACAAACCTATCATCTAAAATCAACTCATTATGGATAGTTGCTGGATGGGCTTTTTTATTGTCAAAATTTTCCAAATTAATCTTTTCTGCGATTTCTTTATAGTGTAGAGGTTTTTTATACTTATGCATAATAAGATATATCTTATCACGCATTCTCTTAGGATTTACGCTTCTCCAGTGATGCAAACCCCATTTATCAAATAAATTCTTTCTAAAATGCTTACTGGCTTCTAAATAAGAATGTAGTGCTTTTTCTAAATCCTCTAATTCATGCAATACATTTTCCAGCTTATTATCCAACCCCTCACCTTTGAGTCGATCAATAATTTCTCTAATATGTAGGGGCTCCCCAATGCTCTCTAAAATGCTTTTAACTTTATTAATCAAAGAATGATAATGATCAAGTTTTTTATCTTTGATTTTCCACGATCTTTCTATATCTACTATATCCAACGGCTCAATATAATTAAGTAAAAATTTATCAAAAATAAACCTTAGGCAATTCCTTTCAATGTCAACATCATGGTCATGCTCCAAAATCTCGTCAATTAAAACATCTTCAGATTTTAAATGACCACTTAACTCTAAATTTCTAGTCACCACTGAAGCTAAATCAGCCAACAGCTCATCTTTTTTTTTATTTTTAACCGCCTTTTTTAAAGCATTGCTTTCTATTTGTCTCACTCGCTCTCTGGTAATTCCATATTTTTGGCCAATAGCTTCTAAAGTAAAACCTTCTGGCGCACTAAGCCCATAGCGCAAACTCAAAACCTCCTTTTCTCTGCTACTTAATCCCTCAAGTAAAAAACCAGCTAATTCTTTAGGGTTTAAATTAGCTCTCTTTTGATCTTCATTGTGATGCAATATAGTATCCAATATATTACTGTTGTTTACATTATTCATATCAAATAATACATACCATAGCATAAAAATCACCGAAACTTACCACTATCAAGGTAAATTTAGGCAAAAATTAGTATAAAATTTATAATTATGCTAAGTATAACAAATATCAAAAAATTTGTCAAATATTAATAATTTTAAAAATTTTACCAAGATTTATAGAAAGCACTTGATTTTTATTTAAATATCACTTATAATATGATTAATAGGCAAACATTTTGCCTATTTATAACTTATAAAAATATTGCTACATTTTGGGGACGCCCAAATTCGATTAAGACTACCCAATAATAACCGCTAACCAAGGCGGAGACTTGTAAAACTCCAGCACAAAATAAGTGTCAAAAATAAATTGAGCGATGTCAAAGAGAAAGTTTTGGCTTTTGCCAACTCATTTTCTCTAAGCTTCGCTCCTGTAGCAGCTTAAATCCTGCTACCATCTGCTCGGCAAAACCTGTGAGCCGATTACAGGTGACGGTTATTCGGGTGTAGGTTGGATAAATGTTCGGGTTATTCAACTCAAACTAAACTGAACTCGGGCTGAAAAATTTTGTTTGTTTTATATTTTCAGCCTTAAAAATTAAAACAAACTATGTTGGTAGAAGGTTATTATTGATAGCTTAAGACGCGGGTGCAATTCCCGCCGTCTCCACCATATTATTTTTTTTATCTTTAATTTTTTATTAAATATATGCAACGTCGTTATCGCAAACCAAAACCCAAAAAAGAAACTATCAAAAAATTTCGCACTAATCAAAAAATACGCTCACCTTTTGTGTTGCTCGTAGATGATGAAGGCAATAAAAAAGGCCAGATAAAAACAACTGATGCCTTGGCAACAGCGCAAGACAAGGGATTGGATCTGGTAGAAGTCTCACCTAAATCAGATCCGCCAGTAGCTAAAATTATGGATTACGGTCAATATAAATACGAAATGGAAAAAAAATTTAAAAAAGCTAAGGCCGGACAGAAAAAAACAGAAGTAAAATCCATACGTATGTCATTTCGCATTAAAGGTAAAGATTTAGAAAATAAAAAAGACCAAACCCTAAAATTTTTAAATGAAGGACATCAAGTAAAAATCAATATTATTCTTAAGGGTAGAGAAAAAGCACATAAAAACCTTGCCTTAGATAATCTCAAACAATTTATTAAATCCCTAGGTGCTGATATAAAAATTTTACAACCGATTAGCAGTCAGGGTGGGCAAATCACCACCACACTAAACAAATAACAGTCAACTCTCTAACACACCGCTTGTCGGCCATTAACATTTAAAAAAATACTGAATGACTTACCTTATTTAAAAATATAATCTAGTTAACCTTATTTAATTAACCTAATTAATATGCCTAAAAAAAATAAAACCATCCAAGCCATTGATAAAAGGTTTAAAAAAACCAAAGGCGGCAAGTTTAAAAAAATTAGAGACAACCAAAACCACTTCAATTCCAAAGAGCGCGGTAAAAATAAGCGCAATAAAAGGTCTGATTTAAATTTGTCTAAAGCCGATAGCAAACTGCTTAGAAAAGTAACAGGATAATTACTCAATTTTTTTATCTTACTAACTAATTGAATTATACCTATGCCAAGAGTTAAAAGAGGAAAAACTCGTACATCCAAACGGTCTAACATACTCAAACACACCAAAGGTTATAAATGGGGCAGAAAAAAACTGACCCGCCAAGCCAAAACTGCTGCTAAACTTGCTGGTGCACACGCTTACCGTGACAGAAGGGCTAAAAAAAGAACTATGCGCCGACTTTGGCAAATTCGACTCAACGCCGCTGTCAGGCAATACGATTTAAGTTACTCGCAGTTTATTGCCCTTCTTAAACAAAACAAAATAGATATCAATAGAAAAATTCTTTCTGAAATTGCCCAACACCAGCCTCAACTCTTTGAAGCTATTATAAAACAGCTTAAAAAATAATTTAAACTTTTAAAATTAATCCGAAACTGATTTATTTTACTCATCACTTAAAACAGCTCCGTTATAGAGCTGTTTTAAATTAATTTTTAAATTCTAATCAACCTAAAATCAGAAAAGTGGAAAATTGAACCAAAATATTGGTCAGTCCCCACAAGGACATCTCTGCGTCAGCAGGACTGTTCTTAGGTGTTAAACCCTTCCCCACAAGGACATCTTACTTCAAGAACAGTCCTTTAAATATAAAATTTAAAGAAC
>CAZVLW010000056.1:0-5949 GCA_964628705.1 uncultured Gammaproteobacteria bacterium | reverse complement strand
AGCTTTCATTTGGTTAATACCGCATGGTTCTGAGGTGGAAGGAATTAAAAGCATATCCCCTCCGGCGTAAAGCAAGGTTTCGTATTTGCTATTACTATGAAAGGGTTTGTAGATGACTTTATCTGAATGTTGGCGGGCAAATTTTTTGATTTGCTTAATATATTTATTATCGCCATCACCCATAATAATAATCTGAACATTAAATCTAAGCAATATAGGCAATGTTTCTAAAATCAACTCAAATCCTTTTTGGTGTGTTACGCGTGATGAGGTAACGATAAGAGGAAGACTGTGGTCTGGCTTAAGCCCAAATTTTTTTTGTAAATAAATTTTATTATGACTTCTTGGCTGAATATTATTAAAAGAATAATTACTTTTAAGACCCGGGTCAAGCTGAGGGTTATAATCATCATGATCAATACCATTTACAATACCATATAATATATTCTTTCTGTTTCTAAGCAAAATATGTAGATCTTGACCCTTTTCTTTGCCCAAGACTTCTTCTGCATATGTTTCAGAAACTGTACTAATGATATCTGCGTTTAAAATAGCGCGTTTAGTAAAATTTATATTTTCCAGCCCCACATCATTAAACATAGGTAAGGTGGTTTTACCATTATCTCTTTTTTCCTTGGGTATCTCCCACCAAGCATGGCCGAGTTGAAAAATTAAATTGTGAATAGTAAAAACTGTGGCAGTATTTTTCAAAAACGAATATTTTTTAAAATTTCTTTTTAACAAATACGGTATTAAGCCAGCATGCCAATCGTGGCACTGAACTATGTCTGCTTTAAACTTAAGCATGGTTAAAAGTTTTAAAACGGCTATATTAAAAAGCATAAAACGGGCGTTCTCATGACTTGAGCCGTACGGCCACTTACGTTTGGAGAAATACTTTTCGTTTTCAACAAAATACACGGTTACACCCTTGGTTGGCTCTGCCTGCCAATAATTCACTGTGGTTTTATCTTGCTTATCCAACTGAAGCTCAACTCCCTTTTTATAAAGAGTGATGTTGTGTGTTTTCTTATTGATCAGTTTGGCATACAGAGGAGTAACACAAATAACCTTATGCCCTAAACGATTTAAAGCGCGCGGCAAGCTGGCAGCCACATCAGCCAAACCGCCCGTCTTTGAATAGGGCCAAATTTCAGAAGATACACTAACAATATTTAAATTTTTTTTAGGCATAAATAAAGTAAATAGTGAATAAATTAAGTCTCTCAAAGAGGCGCCCTCTTTTAAGGAATAGATTAAATGAAGCTAAAACTAATCAAAATAAATAAAAGTTAGATAATTTATGGTTGATATGTTGCCATAAAATAATTGAATTATTTTATTTTGCCTATTATTAACTATTGTCTATTAACTTATTAGTATACATGCAAGTCAATGCCACAGCTAAAGCATCGGCTGCATCATCTGGTTTGGGGAGTTGTTTTAATTTTAAATTTAATTTCACCATTTGTTGAATTTGGTTTTTATCAGCTCTACCATAACCAGTAATGGCTTGCTTAATTTGAAGCGGAGTAAACTCTTGTAAATGAACATTTTTTTCAAATGCTTTGGCTAAAATCACCCCTCTTGATTCAGCCACCTTAATGGCTGTTTTTAGGTTTTTAAAAAAAAACAGCTCCTCAATAGCTAAGGTGGTGGGTTTAAATTTATCAATAATTTTATCAATTGCCAAACTTAAATTTTGCAAACGGCCAGCGTAATTTTTACTTTTATGTGTTTCAATGCAACCATAATCCAGGGGTGATAGCTTGCCTTGTTTATCCTTTTTAACAACGCCCCAGCCGGCGCGGGCATAACCAGGGTCAATACCTAAAATAACCATAAACTATTTAAAATTAAAAGTAAAATATAATTCTAACTTTAAAAATTCTCTCCATAATAGGGTGTCGCCACACTCTTTATTGTAACCAATAAAGCATCTATCGGTTTAGCCATCAAAATATGACTCTTTATCTGATTACCTAGGTGCCTTAATAAATGAGCACAGTCTTGGGATATTTAATTTAAATAATATTTGTATAATAATCATTCACATCATCCAATTCATCTAAAGCGTTTAAAATTTTACTAATTTTTTGCGTGGTTTCTTCATCAATCTCTCTTTTATTTTTAGCAATCAACTCCAAACTTGATGAATCAATCTTAACACCAACTTGCTCTAAATTATCCCTCACCTTTTGGAGCTGTTTTGGTTTGGTATAAACTATGATTTCGTCTTGATTCAATTCATAATTATCCGCACCTGAATCTATAATAGCCAACTCCAGCTCTTCAGCCTTTTTAAAGTTGTCTTGTGTTGCTTTAAAGCGAATTACTCCCTTGTCTTCAAAGTGCCAAGCCGCAGCATTTAAATCTGTCATCTGTCCCCCATTTTTAGTAATGGCTGTTTTAACTTCATGCAGAGATCTGTTTTTATTATCAGTTAAACATTTGACTATTAAAGGCACTTGGCCCGGCAAAAGAGCACCGTATGAAAGTTCTTCTATAACTTCGCCCTTGAGTTCACCTGTTCCTTTTTTAATTGCCCTTTCAATATTACCCTTGGGCATATTGGCCGATTTGGCTCTTTCAATTTCAAGGCGCAATTTAAAATTTTTATCTGCCTCTCCCCCGCCCTCTTTAGCAGCGACTGTAATAGCGTTGGCTAATTTAGTAAAAATATTACCGCGTTTGGCATCAGCGGCTGCTTTTTGTCTTTTAATGGTTGACCATTTTGAGTGTCCGGACATATTAATAAATTAAAAAATAACACATAAAATAGTAGCTGCTTCAATCTTAAATATAGATTAAGTGTAACATTTTTTTGTTTAAAAATCAACCTAGCTAGTTAAACAAAAATTATATCTAATATTAAAAATTATTGAAGACTTGACAAATATTTATTTTGGGTATATACTCAATAATAGATATGGGTATAAACCCATTATAGCTAATTTAGCTAAATTATAAATTAATAATAGATATTTATCCGATATGGGTATATATCTATTAAGAGGATATATATGCCTGGATTTAACGGATACGGGCCTGTTTGGGGCGGTGGACCAGCAGCTGGTTTTAGACGTGGTGGATGCCGTATGGGTCACGCACAGATGCTCAACACAAACCGGGGTCAAGGTAGAAGGTTTGGCTTAGAATCAAACGGTAAGCAAAATGAGCTAAAAATGATTGAGGATGAAGAAAAATTGCTACAGGATGAATTAACAGAGTTGCGTGAATATAAAAAAGAGCTCCAAAAAAAATAGGCCTCTTAGAGGTGCGGCAAAGTGCCGCACCTCTACAATTTGGATTGATTTTGATATAATTCAATTAAATCTTTAATTTTTCAATTATATGTCTAGACCAAGATTAAGGCGGCGCATCAGATTTAGTCCTCATGCCACCTACTATAAACCGCAGGGCGTGCCTATGCGCCAGCTTGAAAATATTTTTTTATCAACTGAAGAAGTTGAGGCACTACGTCTTAAATATGTTAAACAACTGGAACAAATTGAATGCGCTAAACAAATGGGCACTTCACAAAGCACTTTTCAACGGATATTGTATAGAGCTAATAAAAAAGTAGCGGAAGCCATAATTGGCGGAAAAGCTATTAAAATAATTAATAATGCTTGACAAGATTGGTAAAATCATATAGTCTGAATATTAATTCTATTAAATAAATTTTTACTATTTTATGGTGACCCAAGATAAGGATACCAGCATAAAAAAAGAACAGCAAAAACAACCTCCAAAAACAGAATCTAAAAGCTCCCTGCCTCAAATTAAACCCGGTATGACAGTTAAGGTTCATGAAAAGATTAAAGATATTGACGCTAAGGGTAAAGAAAGAACCAGGGTGCAGGTTTTTGAGGGTATTGTATTGGCTGTTAAAAAACCAAAAACACCGAGTGGCACAATTTTAGTTAGAAAAATCAGCAGCAATAATATAGGAGTAGAAAAAATTTTTCCTATTCACTCTCCATTGATTGATACAATTGAGGTACTTAAAACTATTAAAACTAGGCGCTCTAAACTTTACTTTTTACCCAGTTACAAAAAAAGAGTTAAAGTTAAAAACCGATCTCGGGTTTAATTTTTTAATATTGATTAATTTTTAAATTTTAAGTATGATAAAAGTGATCTATTAGATCGCTTTTATTGTTTTTGCGGATGTGGTGGAATTAGGTATACACACACGGTTGAGGGCCGTGGCCTTCGGGCATGCGGGTTCGATTCCCGCCATCCGCACCAGAATTTTACTTTCGGCTTTTTGAGAGCCAGATCGTGGGCGACACTGCGTGCCGCCCACGAAAAAGTCGGTCAATTTTCCGAAAGTCAAATTCTGGTGGAATTATACAACTCCGCTCGAACTTTTTTTGAACAGAACGCCTGACGCACGCGCGGAGCTCGTGGTGGCTCGCAGCGAAATCGTACGCTCTCGCCCCGCCGTCCCCTTAACAAAAATTTTTTATTAAGCCGTTGCTAAATAAACCAAACAAGTAGCGGCTTTTTGTTTTGGCTCTATTTTAAGCTATAATACAATTATGGTAAAGCTCTTAAATTTAGCTAAACAAAATATAACCAAACTGCTGTGGCTGGCTATATTTATCTATATCCTTGCCTTTGTGTTGCTTTCCATATTCAAACTAAACAACTTCCTTTACAATGGTATGGATTTGGCAATTATTAATAATGTTTTTTACAACACTCTACATAACGAGTGGTTTCATTCAGCTATTCAAGGGCATGCATATTTAGGAGACCACTTTACTCCAATCATTTTTTTATTGCTGCCAATTTATCTGCTTTGGCAGTCGCCCGAAATACTTTTGGTTTTACAATCTATGTCTTTAGCATTAGCGGCTTGGCCTATTTATAAAATATCAAATATAGTTCTTAAAAGTAACGAGCTTTCGCTTGGTTTGGCAATTTTGTGGCTCATTAATCCACTGGTGCACAATATCAATTTATTTGAATTCCATTTTATTGCACTTTTGCCTTTTCTCATCTTAATGGCGTTTTACTATTATCTAAGATCACAAAAAAATACGAGTCGTAAAAATATAATTTTATTTTTCCTTTTTATACTACTATCCTTAATGGTGCGCGAAGATGCAGCTTTTATTTTAATTACCTTTGGTTTAGTAACTATAATCACTCACCTAAAAGATAAAAAAATATTACGGCTTTCTTTTTTAGCCACCATGGTATCCGGACTTTGGCTTTTAATTGCTAATAAAATAGTTTCAACTTATTCTACTTCTGGGTTTTCGCCTTTTGCCTATTATTATGAGTGGCTGGGGAGCGCAAATTTAATTCAACTCTTGAGACATGTTTTTAGCTATCATAACTTGGAAATGGCTCTTGGACTACTTTTGCCTTTTATTTTTATCCCACTCATGAGACCTAAATGGTTGCTTTTGGCAGCTATACCTACAGCCCAAATAATATTCTCTTCCACTGGCGGGGGTGCGCTCATCTGGCAGATGCATTATGTAGCTTTATTTTTGCCAGCCATTGTCATTGCTTTGATTTATGGATTTAAACCAACTAACCAATGGGTCTTTATTAAACTTAAAAGCAATTATTTACTGCTTATTATATTAATCGCTAGTAATGTGTATTTATGGCAAGCCCTGGGACCTTTGGATTTAGCTTTAGCTAAAGATAAAAATCTACCAACTCAAGAAACTAAAACTTGGTTGGCTGAAATAGGAAGAGACGATGGCTCTATTTTGGCAAGTTATAGTTATTTAACCAATTTATCCAGCCGTAATCATATATATGCGTTGCATTATTATTTTTTGGGCAAACAACAGTTTGGCCTTGATGAATACAAACTAAATAAGAACCCTAAATACATTATCTTCAATTCACATGATATTTTAGTCTTTGATGTACAGCTGAAAAATCTAGCTTGGAGTAAGCCGCACTACGCGGATGCTC
>CAZVLW010000055.1:633-6102 GCA_964628705.1 uncultured Gammaproteobacteria bacterium | reverse complement strand
ACATCTCTGCGTTAGCCGGACTTACTGCTTACTCCTTACTTCTTACTCCTTACTCCTTACTCCTTACTCCTTACTCCTTACTCCTTACTTCTTACTTCTTATTCCTTACTCCTTACTTCTTACTCCTTACTCCTTACTGCTTACTGCTTACTTCTATGACTTTAAAGGCTAAATTATAAAATAAGCTAAAACCCAAATCGGATATTCCCTTTTATTATACCAAAAAATACCTCTTTTCACCAATCAATAAAAAAAGAATACGCCAATCGGATGGCGTATTCAAATTAAGTTATTGAAAATTGATTATTTACCCACTTCAAAAACTATCATTTGCTTGACTTCTATTTTTTCACCCAATTTAGCAGTAGCTTGGGTAATTAAATCCTTAATAGTTTTTTTATCATCTTTAATATACAGCTGATTTAACAAGCAAACTTCACTATAATATTTATCCAATTTACCATTCACAATTTTTTCTGTTACCTCAACTGGTTTGCCCTGTTTTTCAATCTCTTCTTGGTAAACTTGCTTTTCCTTTTCCACCACATCCATAGGCAAATCTTCAACAGAAATACACTCTGGCCGCATAGCCACCACCTGCATAGCAATTTCATGTGCCAAACTCTTAAACTCATCATTTTTAGCCACAAAATCAGTCTCACATGCTAAAACTATCATTGAACCAATTTTACCATTATTGTGAATATATGCCTCTACTAAACCTTCTTTAGCACTTCTCTCTGCCTGTTTTTTAGCAGCTCTTTTTTCACCTTTTTTTCTCAAAATCTCCAAAGCTTTATTTTCATCCCCTTCAGCCTCTTGTAGAGCTGATTTAACATCCATCATCCCCACACCGGTTTGTTGGCGCAATTTTTGTATAATATCAGTATTAATATTTAACATATAAAAACAATTTAATTTACAACTTTAAAATATTTTATAATTCACCATTACTATTATCCTTTTTGATTGACTCGTCCTCGGATTTTGCTTGTAGTTGTTCTGTTTTACCTGTTTTAATTGCCTGAGTTACCAAACCAGCAACTAAATTAACTGACTTAATAGCGTCATCATTAGCAAAAATGGGGTGAGTCACACTTTTTGGGTCTGCATTAGTATCACAAACACCCACAATTTTTATTTTCTTTCTGTTAGCTTCACGCATCGCAGTTTTTTCATGTTTAACACCCATAATAAAAATCAAATCAGGCAAACCTTTTAAATTACGTATACCGCCAATTTGGTTATTTAACTTTTGCATCTCTTCATCAAATAAACTGCGTTCTTTTTTGGTATATTTCTTTTCATAATCATCCGCCTTTGACTGCCCTTCCAATTTATCCAATTTATCCACCAATTTTCGGATTTCATGAAAATTAGTGATAGTGCCACCAATCCAAGCGTTATTCACATAAGGCATTTCTGCCTCCTCGGCATATTTTTCAGTTAAATGGTGAATCTGCTTTTGGGTTCCTAAAAATAAAACAATACCGCCATTTTTCACAGTATCTTTTACCGCTTCCAAAGCTTTTTCCAAACTTTTTTTGGTTTCTTCTAAATCAAAAATATGCACACCGTTTTTTACACCATATATGTAATCTTTCATATTTGGATGCCATTTTGAACTTTTATGCCCAAAATGTAAACCTGCTTTCATCATTTCCTTTAATTCAGGAATTTTTATACTCATATATTTCCTTATTTTTTCACTTTTTTACCCCTCTGGGGGAGGAAAATTTAAAAAGTGAATTAGTTTATAAACCACGATCGGATTAGAAATTTATATTAACATAAAAATAAAATTCGCGCAAGACAAAGTGTGATGCACACACATATGGCGGTTTTCTAAAAATATGATAGATTTTTTAAATTACGAATTAAACTATGATAATATATAATAGCAGAGTAGACAACAAGCCTATAGGCTCAAGTCTCTAAATGCTAAGCTTTTATTTATAAAAAACAAATCAACAAAAAAGGCAGCTTTTTTAAAGCTGCCTGCTGTATTTAAATAATTATTTGATAAGCGGCGTAGTATCCCCCGATAATAACGAGGAATTCTACGACTAAAGAAGCATAAACTTTTCGCTTCTTTAGCCCGTTTCTATCAGCGTAATTTGCCACCAACGTAGCGACAAATGCCCCCATCAGCGCCGCGACAAATGCCACTGCCAACGCCTTCGCCAACACCGTCAACGACGGCTCCAACGATGCCACCAACGGCGCCAATGGCGCCAACGATGCCAATAATGGCACCGACGCCGCCACCAACGACCCCGACTTCTCAAAAGAAGTCGCCAACGCCGCGACGATCAACGCCACAAACGGCACGATCAACGCCACCATCACGGCAACGTCTAAATCTGAAGGTTTTTTACCTAACAACACCTGCGGCAGCAGGTGAAGTCCGGCACTAAATATGGCGATTGAAATAATCGCCATAATCACCTCCCACTTCCATAAAAAGAAGTAGGGTGACTGCCACAATGGCAGTGATTTAAAAAAGCTCATAATAACCTCCTTTTGTTTTGTTTTTTAAAAATTAAGAATTAAGCTATAGTAATACTTAACAGTAAATATGTCAAGTGTCAGGGTGATGTAATCCCATCTCCTCTTGCCAAATCATTCAATCTATGTTAATCTAAATGCATTATACAACTACAATTAAAAATACAAGAATAAATAAATTGTGATACGGCTTAATAGCTGAACTAGAACTTTTAACCATAAAGTCATTAAATATTTACCTATGAAAAAAAACATCCACCCACAATACAATCAAAAAGTCAAGGTCAGATGCGCCTGCGGCAATGAGTTTAAAAGTAGCTCCACAAACAGCGAGCTGTATGTTGAGATTTGTTCCAACTGCCACCCATTTTTTACTGGTAAACAAAAATTGGTTGACACTGCTAAAAGGGTTGAAAAGTTCCAAGCCAGAGCGGCCAAACAAAAAACCGAAGCTGGTAAAAGAAAAGGTAAAAAAGTTAAAAAAGCGGCCCAACAAAAAAAACGCTCTGATAGAGTAGAGGTTGTAGAAGAAAAAAAGAACAAAACGGTTATGCGCAAAAAAGAACAATAACTTTATCTTATATATAAAACCTGCTAACATAACAATACAACTTGGTAGGTTTTTTAATGCTTTAAATATGAATTACTCAAACAAATTGCCACAGCTAAAAAAAAGAAGAGAAGAACTAGAAAGCGACCTGGTCAATCCAGAAATTTTAAGCAACCCTAAAAAAAACGCTAAAACCAACAAAGAATACCATGAACTAAAAAATATCATTGATAAAATTGAGCAGTTAGCAACAATTAATAAAAATATAGCTGACAATAATTTAATTATTAAACAAAATCAGCAAGATGAACTCTCTGAACTGGCTATTGATGAAAATCAAAACTTGGAAAAGGACAAAAAAAAATTAATGCAGGAAATTGACGCATATTTCAAACCCCAAAACCCCCTTGATAAAAAGGATGTAATTATGGAAATCAGGGCGGGAACAGGCGGAGATGAATCAACTTTGTTCGCTACTGATCTTTTTAGAATGTACTCACGATATGCAGAACAAAACAAATGGATGATTAGTATGGTCTCTTCCAATAAAACAGAAATTGGCGGTTTTAAAGAAGCAATTTTTGAAATTAGCGGGGATAATGTTTTTGACCGGCTCAAATATGAAAGCGGCACACATAGGGTTCAACGCGTACCGGAAACTGAAAAATCAGGTCGCATCCATACCAGCGCGGCTACCGTAGCTGTTATGCCAGAAGCTGAAGAGATTGATATTGAAATCAACTCCAGCGACCTAAAAATAGATACTTATGCCGCCAGCGGCCATGGGGGGCAATCAGTTAACACCACTAACTCAGCCGTAAGGATTACCCACTTACCCAGTAATACTGTAGTCGCCTGCCAAGATGAGCGTTCCCAGCTACAAAACAGAGAAAAAGCAATGCAAATTTTACGCTCCCGCCTGCTTGCCAAGCAAGAAGAGGAGAGGCGCAAAAAAATCGCTAAAGATAGAAAATCACAAATTGGCTCCGGGGATCGCAGTGAAAAAATCCGCACCTACAATTTTCCCCAGGACCGCTTAACCGACCACCGTATTAAAAAAAATTGGCACAATTTAGACTCTATTTTAAACGGCAATATCCAAAAAATTATTGACGAGCTTAAAGAGGCAGACCGAGTATAAAACCATTTCTCAAGTTTATTATACCAATATGGCATTTCATACTAAAAACAGCATAAATCAAATTTTAAACCAAACCATTGCTAAACTTCAAAAATATTCAAATAGCCCCACTTTAGATGCTGAAATAATTATTACCCACGCGATCGGCAAGGACAAAAATTATCTCTACACCCACCTACAAACAAAACTCAATTTAGCTCAAATAAAAAAAATTAACCAGCTATTAGCACGCCGCTTAAAAAATGAACCAATTGCCTATATTACCGGCCAAAAAGAATTTTACAAACTCAATTTTGAACTTAGCCCAAGCACTCTAATCCCGCGCCCTGAAACTGAAACAGTTGTTTCAAATATAATAACACATCTAAACCACACCACATATAAAACTGTATTGCTGGATATAGGCACTGGTTGTGGCTGTATTATTATTTCAGTGCTTAAAAATATCAATCCCAAAAAAATACCCGCCATCAAAGCTCTGTCTTCAGATATAAGCCCCTCTGCTTTAAAGTTAGCTAAAACAAATGCTAAACAGCATAAATTGCTAAATCAAATAAAATTCATCCAGTCAAACTTATTGGATAATATAAATTTAACAAAAGAATTAAATAATTATAATTCACTTATTATAGCTGCCAATCTGCCATATCTACCTCATACTATTTACCAGCAAAACATACAACAACTTAAATTTGAACCATCAAGCGCCCTTATCGCAAAACAAAACGGCTTGGCATATTATATAAAACTCATCCACCAAATAAAATTATATCAACTCGCACTGCCAACTACCCTTTATTTTGAAATTTTACCTCAACAAACTGAAACTATAACAAAAAAAATTAAACATATTTTACCTGGCAGTCAAATAGAAATTAAAAAAGACCTAAACGGCCAAAATAGAGTAATTAAAATAATTAATAAATCAAAAACTTAACAATAAAGATGAGGTCCCCATTTTTTCTCAGCTTATTAGACTTGCGAGTAATAAAGGGGAACACCCAAATTTTTCTCTGGTTCAATTCTTCACCCCCTTTTTCTGGTTTAATTCTCCAGAATTGAACCATTAAGATAATTTAAGGCTGATGAGGAAAAATACAAGGACAGTTCTTTAAATTTCATATTTAAAGGACTGTTCTTGAATAACGCAATGGATTTAATGCTTAAGAACAGTCCTACTGACGCAGAACTGTCCTTGTGGGGATTGATTAATATTCTGGTTCAATTCTTCACCCCCTTTTTCTGGTTTAATTCTCCAGAATTGAACCAT
>CAZVLW010000055.1:0-533 GCA_964628705.1 uncultured Gammaproteobacteria bacterium | reverse complement strand
TAATGCTTAAGAACAGTCCTACTGACGCAGAACTGTCCTTGTGGGGATTGATTAAGTTGTCAGAAAGTAAAATTTATCACAAGTGAAAGATAAAATATTGAAACTTTTATTTACCCCGGCAACACCTTATTTTATTCAACAACTCTTTTTTTAGAAACAAGCCTCCCTATAGGAAGATCAAGCCTCCCTGTTGAAATACCAAACCACCGGCTGAATTAATTTACTAATTAATCATCAACTCACCACTTTATTTAAATCAATGCCAATCATCTGCGTATCTTTTTTTAAGCCTAACATAGATAAAAGAGTTGGCGCCACATCTACTAATGCGCCTTGAATTTTACCAGTATATAGATCTTGATTGGCTCTCTTAATACCCTTACCTTTATACTCATTTTTTACCAAAACCGCTGGTACTGGAAAATTACTGTGCTCTTTATCAATTTCACGAGTTTCTAAATTAATCATTTCTTCAGCATTGCCGTGATCTGCGGTAACCAAAAGCTGACCATGCATTTTTAACACAGTTTCTG
>CAZVLW010000054.1:0-6299 GCA_964628705.1 uncultured Gammaproteobacteria bacterium | reverse complement strand
TTAATCCTCAAGCATTGATGTTTTCGTAAAAAATAGAGTAATACTTTACCATAATATCGGTAAAAATTGATTATGTCTAAAAATTTTACATCTTTTGAAATATTTGACAACAAGGATGGTTGTAATTTTAGTAATCGTGAATTAAATACGATAGAAAGATTAGGGCTTTCAGTAGATGATTTAAAAAAAATTTTAGGAGAAAAACCATACAACGAAAGTAATCATGCAATTTTTTTTGAGTTACCTATTAATGGTGATGAAAAAAATCTTGCTAAAGTCTGGAAATACCCCAAAAGAGATAAGAATAGATTTCAAAATGAGAGCATAACTCTCAGATTATTACGTCTAAAAAAAACAACTATAGCCCCTGAGATACTAGGGAGTTTAAAGTCGTCAACTATTTTATTTGAGGAAAATATTAAGGGAGTTAATGTTGAGCATTTTGATAAAAATAATATAAATAAATTAGCAGATTCCATTTCTACATTTCACAGTATGGAATTTAATTCTTATGGAAAACCTTTTTCAAAGAGAAAAAAGGGAGATAAGTTAGATTGTCTAAATCATGAAATAAACATACTTAATAATTCAATTGAGTTATTACAAAACTCTGATAGCCTAAATATAATAAATAGTATAAAAAATGTTATCTTAAAATCTAAAAAAAAAGCTGAAGAAAATAGGGATGATTTTAAAGATAATTCTTTTACACTTATACACTTTGATCTAAATCAAAATAATATATTAAAATCCTTAGATTCTAATAAAATAATTATTATAGATTGGGAGCAGGCTACAGCTGGAGACAACGCTATGGATATAGCAAAAATGTTTATGAAATTGAATTTTAATGAAAATCAACGCACTCAATTTATATCTAGATATAAATACAATCTTCCATCTGAATATGGCTTGGAAAGTAGAATAAAAGCATATAACCCGTTAGTTATTGCCAATTCTATTTTATGGAGGATAAATACACTTAAATATTTTTTAAATCACAAACCCACCAACTATGAATTAAAATTTTTAAAAAGAGTAGAGAGCGGATTGGAAAAAGAAATAAAAAAATTAAAAAATTTTGAAAATAATTAAATTATTATGTATAAAATAGATCTCCATCTTCACTCAAATTTTTCTGACGGCAAATTATCAACTTTAAAATTAGCTGAGTTAATTAAAAAAGAAAAATTAACTCATTGCTCCTTAACCGATCATGATACAGTTGAAGGTATACCAAAAATTATAAAACATCTAGGGAAAACAAATGTGGCAATTATTCCTGGAGTAGAATTAACTAGCCTATGGAAAAACCAAGAAATTCATATTTTGGCTTATGGGTTTGATATAAAAAAAGTTAACCGTGTGCTAAAAAATAAAAATCAAATTATCTACAAACAAAAGATTAATGAACTTAAAAAATTAAAATCAAACTTTAAAAAAAGTGGATTTGCTGTTAGCGCTAATTTAAAAACTCATACTAATAAACCTGCTGGTCTAACTATCGCTTTGGATGTTTATAATAATAAAAAAAATAAAGATAAAATAGGTAAACTATCACCAGAAGAATTTTATTATAAATATCAATCGCCTGGTTCACCTTGTTATGTAAAAAAAAGTGGCGTTAATTTGGAGTGGATTATGGATAAATTTAGAGATTTAGTGGATAATTTAATATTAGCACACCCTTTTAATAACATTAGTTATTTAGTTAAGCCCTTAAGTATAAAAGAAATTAAAAATATCGCAGCCAAGGGTTTGGATGGTTTAGAAGTATTTCACCCAGATTTAAATACAACTGATATTGAAATATTATATAATTTAGCAATGCAAAATAATTGGTGTTTTACTGGTGGGTCCGATTTTCACGGAAAAGAAAAAGAAAATTTTAAATTGGGATATATTAATAATAATTTTAAATTAAAATCTTTTAAATTGCATGGCAACTGGAATTAATCCAAGAAAAGAAAATTTTAATAAAGTTTTAAAGACAGTAAGAGGGTCCTTAAAAAAATCAATTTTTTACTTAGGAGCCAGGATTCCTTATAATTATAATTTTTTATTAATATATTCTCCCAATTTTAATATTTATAAAATAAAAAGTAACCATCCTGGAATATATGAGTTGATAAGGTTAGATTATAAAATAAGAACAACAGATGATATTTTAGACGAAAATTTATATAGAAAAAAACCCTTACCGGTAAATAAAATAAAAAAACAAATAAATAAATTTAGAAAATCTAATAATGAGTTTGAAACGATTGCCGATCTTTTTGATTTAGAATTAGATTTATTTTCAAGTAATAAACGCGATGCAAAGGAAAAGCTAAAAAAAATAATTGATCTCAGGCCTACAGACTATTTCTTATTAATTAACAAAATCATTGATTTTTATGGAACTAAATTATCAAAGGGAGATCTTAATAATTCAATTTATTTTATTGAAGAATTTCAAAGATTAAGAGATCTTTTTGATGATATAATGTCTACTGAAGAGGATGGTCTAAAAAATTCTTATAATAGCATATTGACTGCACAAAAAAATTCTATTAATTATAAATTTATTGATAAAATTGTTAAAAATAAATTCAATATTCTTCGTATATTACTCAAAAAAATAAAAAAACATCCCAATAAAACACTATTAAAACAAACAATTACATTTTGGGAAGAGCAATATTCTATTTTATTTAGACCCATGTTAGTTAGTTATTATAATGACAAAGAAAAATATAAAAAAATATATTTTATGTTTAAACAAATTTAATATATGCAAATTAACTCAATCAAACAAAAGATTAAAAATACTTATGGCAAATTTTCGGAGATAAAATCTGCTTATATATATGGAAGTGTATTGAGTAATAAATTTGATATAAATAAAAGCGATATAGATATCTTATTTATTTGTAAAGATATCCGATATCCAAATTCTTTTTTAGAAAAAATTAAGAAAAAAACAACCATAAGTTATTTGAAACTAGATGTAAATGTTGTTTTTTATAATGAATTTATTAACAGATGGCACATCTATAGACCCCCAACTTATTTTGTTGGCATCAAATTAAAAAATGTGCTTTTATGGGGAGATAATCTTATTGAGAAAATCAATTTAAATGAAATTAAACCAATACATATATACAAAAGGGTTGTGGATCTTTCTCAGGGAATTAGGGGGGTATATATAAATAATAAAAATACTAATTTTTGGAAAAAAAAATATGCAGATTGGCTTAAAATTTCTGTTTTGGAATTATTGTTTTTATATGGTAAATTTGACTTAGATTTTGAATCTGGCTCAGAGTATTTAATCGATATAAATTCTAATTTAAAAATAATTGAAAAATTAAATAATAAAAATATATCCATAATTCAACTAAGTCAAATCTCTGAAATAATGAGAATTCATATATATTATAATTTTTTTAAAAAATGAAAATAATAATATTTACTTCTTTTTATGGTAATGGTTATGGATTGGGTTATTCAGCCCTTAAAGAATCTGAGGAGTTTATTAAGGCTGGTCATAGTGTTACGGTGGTATGTATAAATAAAAACCCTCATAATAATTTAAATAAAAAAATAAAATTTATCCATTTGCCCAAAATTAATGGATATTTTTTAGTTTTTATTGATTATTTTTTTAAATTAAAAAAAATTATTTCAGAAAATAAAATAAATGATTATGATATAATTTATATTCAATCTCTAGAATTTGGTTTATTAAATTTTTCTAAGATAAAAAAACCTATTTTTTATTTTAGTAGAAGTACTATGAAGGGCGTTTATAACTGTTATAAAGAATATGGAATAGATTTTAGCTTTAAAAAAAGATTAATCAACATAATTTTACAATTTTTAGAATATAGACTTTTTAATAATTCTCAAATTATATTTGTAAAATCAAACTTAATGCTTAACGAGATAAAAAATCTATATAATATATTAACAGATAAAATTAAAGTTATTTACGGTGGTATTGATAATAAAGATTTTAAATATATATCCTCTAAAAAAGAAACTGGCATTCTAAAAAGACATTACAAATTAGATAATATTGATAATATTTTAGTTTATGCTGGAAGGATTACGCCACATAAAGGATTATTATATCTAATAAGAGCTCTAAAATTATTAAAAAGTAAAAATTTTTATTTGTTAATAGCAGGCAAAATTGATGATTATTTTTATTACAAAAAGGCCTTAAAAATTATAAAATCAAAGAGCCTCAATAATAAAGTAAAATTTTTAGGTCACGTTAATCAATCCGAAATTTATAAAATCTTAAATATTGCTTCAGTAGTAATAACCCCTTCTTTATATGAACCTTTTGGGATGATCAATTTACAAGCTGCCTTTTTAAATAGACCTATAGTTACCACATTTAATGTTGGATCAAATGAGATTTTACATAATTACAAAAATAAATTGATTGTTGATGCCGCCTCAAATGCCAATTTATCTAAGGCAATTGATAATTATATCTTAAACAAAAGTGATTTAGCTAAAGTCCAAAATCTAAACAAATATAGTTGGCCGAGGGTAGCCGAAAAGATAATTTATATCTTTAAAAAATATTCTAAAAAAAATTGAATGCAAATTGAATACTATCTTATGGGTATACACTAAAAAAATATCTACCATACTCCCACCTTATCGGCGGCATTTTGCTCCTTATCCTCGGTCTTCTAATGCTATTTAATCCTCAAGCATTGATGTTTTCGTGAAAAATAGAGTAATGGCAATTTTTTTATAACTATGCTTATACCTCAACATACTCAAAAAACTGCATTGGATTGCAGTTTTTTAGTATATAATAAAGTGGTAGCCCGTAGGGGAGTCGAACCCCTGTTACCGCCGTGAGAGGGCGGCGTCCTAACCACTAGACGAACGGGCCAAAAAAATGAATATAACCTTGTTACGCACCTTACGAACGGGCCAAAAAAATGAATATACCCTTGTTACGCACTACGCAAACGTAGTGCAGCGTTGTGGGCGTGACAATAATAACTATTATACTTTTTAGCCGTTACTAACCCATTTTCCAGACTGCCTGACTAACAACTCCTCTGCCCTATCTGGCTCGGCCATAATTTCTTTAACAATTTTTTCCATCCTGATTGATTGTGATCCTTTAACTAAAATAACATCGTCTTCTTCTATTCTATCTTGCAAAAACTTACCAGCTTGCTCGGCCTTATTAAAACTGAAAATATGCTGTTTGGGCATACCTTCATCCTTAGCAGCTTGGGCGGTGTGCCTTGAACGCGGTCCTACTGTAATCAAAAAATCAATTTCTTGCATGGCTACCTCTCTACCAATATCCCTATGGGCGACTTCTGTATGTTTGCCCAACTCTAACATATCTCCCAAGACTGCATATTTACTTGCCTGAGTTTTAAAATGAGACAATGCTTCAATGGCGGTTTTAGTCGCCTCAGGTGATGAATTATAACTATCATCTATAACACGGGTATATTTAATACCAGCCATAAGATTCATTCTACCCGGAGGGGTTTGATAGTGTGTCAATTTATCAGAAATTTGATTTAAATTTAAGCCATAGGCAAGCCCTACAGTGGCACCCGCAAGTAGCGCATAAACAGCTGGTTGCCCAATGACGTTGTCTACCCTTATCTGTGTTGAATCTACACGATATTGAAGATTCATTTGGAGACCTCCTTTTTGCTTATCAATAGATATTTGATTAGCAATAACATCCGCATCATGCAATCCATAAGTTAACACCTTGGCTTGAGTTAATTGTAATAAATCTAATAAAATCTGCTGATCACTGTTGATAATTGCAAATCCATCTTTGTTTAAATAAGCTACCATATTGCTTTTTTCTTGAGCCACTCTTTCTACAGAACCAAAAAATTCCAGATGGGTGGCTGATACAGAGGTAATTACCCCAATTTTTGGCTTACATAAACCCACTAAATATTTTACATCACCCGGATGATCGGCCGCCATTTCTAATATTAAAATTTTTGGATAATTCAAATCTTTAAAAATCAGCAATTTAGTAGCCGCCATAAAAACCCTCAACCATCCAAAAATAGATTTGCCCGGATTGTGACAATTTAAAATAGTCAATGGCACTCCAAATTCTGTATTATAATTTTTTTTAGCTACACGTATATGATAAAAATCCTTTAACACACTGTAAATTGCGTATTTAGCAGATGTTTTACCAACTGAGCCTGTAATGCCAATTACATCTGGTTTATATTTAGCTAATACAAGTTGACTAAAAATTTTTAAAATGTATTGGATTAAAAGTTTCATAAATT
>CAZVLW010000053.1:0-6432 GCA_964628705.1 uncultured Gammaproteobacteria bacterium | reverse complement strand
GTAAGCATATGGTTTCAGATACTATTTCATCCCCCTCACCGGGGTGCTTTTCACCTTTCCCTCACGGTACTAATTCACTATCGATCTTGGAAAGTATTTAGCCTTGGACCATAGTCGGCCCAGATTCAGACAAGGTTTCACGTGCCTTGCCCTACTTAAGAACCCTTGGCTAGCAAGAGTAATCCCTTTCGCATACAGGACTATCACCTTCTTTGGTCCCCCTTTCCAGAGGTGTTCTACTAGGGAAATTACCTATTGTAACTTGCCTTTAGTTGTGTAAGCAACCAAAATGCCAAAGTCTTACAACCCCTATCTAAGCAACGGCTTACACCTTTAATACTAGATCCATGCACTAAAAGTGCGTTTCTCTTGCAAACACTTAGATAAGTTTGGGCTCCTCCCCTTTCGCTCGCCACTACTCAGGGAATAATCCACGTAACCGTGGTTTGTTTTCTTTTCCTCCGCTTACTGAGATGTTTCACTTCAGCGGGTTCACTCGCGTCGCCAAACGACGCGTAACGCAGTTTTACTGCACTGGGTTTCCCCATTCGGAAATCCCCGGGTCAAAGCTTGCTTGCCAGCTAACCGAGGCTTATCGCAGGCTGCTACGTCCTTCATCGCCTTTCCAAGTCAAGGCATCCACCACACGCCTTAAATTACGGATTCCTAGAAGCCTATATCTAGGAATATCTCCTCCAAATATCAATTTTTTAAAGTTCTTCCAATAACTCCTATCTTTAAAACCTTAAAGTTTTAAAGATAGATGCTATTAAAATATTATTAAAAAAAACAAAAAAACCGCCTTTTAAGCGGTTCGGTAAACAATAACTAACAGCTACCAATTAACCGCTTAAGTATTTAAATAAACTAAATTTTACTCTCATATACATTATATAATTCCAACTTACCCAGAGATTATTTAGTTTACAGGCAAGTTCTGCTAAAATTAAACAAAAAACTAAATAATATGGATATTTTTAATAACTATAAAATCTAAAAGTATTATACACATTATATAAAAATGTGTCAAATAAATAATATTAATTTATCTGATGCTTAAAAATTATATACTAAATACCCCATAATAAAGCATGATTTATGGCCAACCATCTTTCAATAAAATTAAAATTGTTTAATTTAATTCATAAAGTTGTAACTATCGCCACATTTAAAAAGGTTACAATTTTACACACTCCCTAATCCGCGCTAAAATAAATATATACTTTATATTTATTACTCACTTATGATTTCATACCTTAAGGGCACAATTAAAGATAAGCGGCAAAAATTCATAATTCTACTTGTAAATAATGTGGGTTATAAAATCCACACCACCAATAAATTTTTAGAAAAAACAAAGCAAGAACAACAAGTGGAGCTTTTTATACACCTCAGACAAAACGACGACTCAATCAATTTATATGGCTTCCCTCGCCAAGAAGAGCTGCAACTCTTTGAATTACTACTCTCCATCACAGGAGTTGGGCCGCGACACGCTTTGGGGGTTTTAGAACTCTCAACTGCCCAAGATATCAAAAAAGCCATCCTTAGAGATGACCCGTCAATACTCTACAAAGTATCGGGAGTAGGTAAGAAAACAGCCGAGCGCATCGTAGTTGAACTTAAAAACAAACTTGACTCCCTGCCCACGGACGAAAAAAAAATCCCACTGGACGACACTGATACTGAAGCCTTTGACGCCTTAACTTCGCTTGGCTATTCTGACCCAGATATCCGCCAAGCCATTAAACGGCTCCCGGCAGACATTACCAAGACAGAAGAAAAAATCAAACAATGTCTAAAATTTTTGGGCTAATAACTAATGGTGCTGACAACTCATAATAAAAATTACAACCCAATCTCTTTAGCTGAAATTTTTTATACTCTTCCTTTGATATCTGCTTATTCGAATAGACCTTCGTCAGATCCACCCAGCATATCATATTCATACAAATGACTTTCTGGTTCTATCTTTTCCTTTGGAATAATTTTAATCCAATTTCTGGTTTCATCAATAATGGTTCCCGTCTCCAATTGAATCCTTGTCTTATATTTATGAAGCACATCATAATCTGGCATTCTATCTTTTCTAAAAAACACCACTGTTCCTCCCCACGACGTATTCTCGCGATACATAAATTCAAAATTATTATCTGCTTTAGTATAATTTATCCAATCTACATTTAATCTATATGCCCTTTTATGTTTTTCAGATATTTCATTATTATATTTATCTATTTCAGAGTCCATCCATTTTTTGGCCTTCTCAGATGACTCTTTATTTAAAAACTTCAATCGATAACTTTTAAATTTTAACTTTTTTCCATCACCTCCCACTCAGCGCCTTTAATTTGACGCAATAAAAAGACTTCTACCCCATCATCAAACATAATACGGGCTGGAATAACTTTACTTTGATTAAACACTAACGCATCATGGTAATTTAAATATTTATCTAAATTATAAAAAAATCACCCTGAATGGTTTTACTTTTTTTATCTAAAACTAAAAGCCGCGAGCTATCCCGCGGTTTGACCTGTTTTTGGGCAATCAATTTTTTTGGCAAAAAGTAATCAAATAAATCAAGTCTCATAATAAATTCAGTATTTTATGGTTGTTAAAACAATAAGTAATAAACACACAAATATTTTATACCAAATCTTTTATAATAAACACTAATTCAGTTTACTCCATCAACTTTGTCTATTTTTTCCATCCTTTGAGCCACTCTTCTCTTTCTCCATTCTACCAACTTAATGGTTTCTTGGGCAACCTCATTGGGCTGAGGCACCTGTTCAAAAACTACTGTCTTTTCAGTACCCGCTGTTTGAATATGAACCTCACCATAATTAAAAAAAGTTGGTAAAATTCCTTTTTGTTCACTCATTACATCTTGAATCCGAAAAAGCTTGTGTTCTGCCACAACTCTGTTAAACAAGCCCCTCTGCTCAATGTTTATCACTCGATGATTGGTAACAATCCACACATCTAAAAAATAATCCAACCAATTGTGGTACAAAAATAACCACCAAAACAAATAAAAAACAATAATTAAAAGTTTAACAAAAACCAAAAATTCTCCATCATTAAATAAAGTCATACCATAGTCTTTAGCGTAGCTATAAATAAAAATAGGCACGACCCCAATTATTAAATAAATAAACAGACTACGATACAGTACATAGGGGTGCCTTCTTAAAAAGAAAATAATCCTCTCATCTTTTTTCCTGTGTGGCAAATACTTTAATCTAAACATTTAAATCCAATAATTAATAATATCAATTTATGAAATTACCAGACTCTGACTCCAGTCCACTTGCCAGATATATATCACTCCCAAAACCAGTAAAAAACTAACACCAGCTAAATATACCGCCAAACTTACTACGTTTGCCCTTGAAGCTACGCCAAACCTTAGGGCATGGTAAACCAAAAAAATAGAAAACACAATAAACAACGTTACCACCAAGAGATACAAAACTAAAAAAATAATAATCGGAATCTGCATATTTTAAATTAATAATTCTATAAAATAATATTATAATATTCCATATGGGATAAATAAACACTACCTAACACTAAATTACAACAAGCTCCGACCACTCGGCTCATTTAACCCTAAGTGTTGATAAGCCAACTTAGTTGCCATTCTACCACGCGGAGTTCTGGCTAAAAAACCTTGTTGCATCAAAAACGGCTCATAAATTTCCTCTATGGTAGCCACTTCCTCATTGGTGGCAGCCGCAATGGTGCCCAAACCCACTGGACCACCATTAAATTTCTCAATAATCACTTTCAAAATACGCCTATCTATCTCATCTAGGCCTTTTATGTCAATATCGAGCATCTCAAAAGCGTCTATACAAATATCTTTATTAATTCGGCCGTCTGCTTTAACTTGTGCAAAATCACGCATTCTTTTTAACAAACGATTTGCTACCCGAGGTGTATTACGCGACCGCTTAGCTATCTCAACTGAAGACTCGTCATTAAACCCGACCTTCAAAATCATGGCAGAACGACGAATAATATCAGTAATATCATTCTCTTGATAATAATCAATTCTAAAAATATTACCAAACCTATCTCGCAGTGGTGAAGAAATTAAACTCAACCTAGTGGTTGCCCCAACTAAAGTAAATTCCGATAAATCCAATTTTAAAGTTCTGGCCGAGGGTCCTTTGCCAACAATAATATCAATTGAAAAGTCCTCCATAGCTGGGTAAAGAATTTCTTCAATATTTTTATTCAATCGATGAATTTCATCAATAAAAAGAATGTCCCCTTTAGACAAATTAGTTAAAATCGCCGCCAAATCACCGGCTTTTTCGATAGCCGGGCCACTGGTAACTTTAATATCGGTCTGCATTTCACGGGCAATAATATGCGAAAGCGTAGTTTTACCCAAACCCGGAGCTCCATAAAACAAGACATGCTCCAAAGCATCACTTCTTTGCTTGGCAGCTTCAATAAAAATTTTTAAATTTTCTTTAATCTGCTCCTGCCCAATAAACTCATCTAAATTTTTTGGCCTCAAGGTTAAATCAAACTGGCCATCTTCACCTCGCTCTTCAGGAGCTATAATTCTATCCTCATCAGACATATTATAAAATTTATTTAAATTACATACCGCTAATTCAATTTTAGCAAGTTGAACCTTTTTTGGCAATTTTAAAGAGATGCATTTAGCATCTCCTTATAAAATTTCGTACTCTTTTAAAAAAGAAATGATATTCATTTCTTTTTTAAGATTATCAGGCGAAGCCAAAACAACTCCGTTTTTGTGAGGCAAAAAATATATTTTATCATCAACTTTATTAATCACTTTTACTTCATTATATAAATTTTGACTGTAAATATCTCTTTGCCTATAAACTGCTCCCACTATCACCATTAAAACCATCTAAAGCCTCCTTTATTTTTTTAAATTAAATTAATTTTCTAAAAATACTTTGTAACCTTTATAAGCGCTATAAATATCGCCTTTACTTACCACCTCATAAGGCGCGTGCATATTAAGTAAAGGCACGCCAATATCAACTATCTCCAAGTTGCGCATTGCCAAATGGGACGCCACCGTACCACCTCCACCTTGGTCAATTTTCCCTAAATGTCCGGTTTGCCAAACCACCTTGCCCTTATCAAATATATTCATTAAATACCTTAAATACTCCGGTTCAGCATCAACGCTTAAGACTTTCCCTTTGTGCCCTAAAAATTTTTCAATTACTAAACCATGTCCCAATTCAATTTTATTAGTTTCATCAAAGGCAGACTTATAATCCGGATCATAAGCCGCTGTTACATCAGCTGAAATTGCTTTTGATTTTCTAAAAATATCATACTGGCTTACCTTCAAACCAAGCTGTTGAATTAAATAATTTAAAATATTTTCCAACCAAAGAGAGTCAACTCCGGTAGCACCCACGTTTCCGACCTCCTCTTTGTCTGCCAAATAGAGCAAGTTATTCTTTTTACCTTTAGCATCCAAAAAAGCAAATAAAGTGGTATATACACAAACTCTGTCATCTTGCCCGTAAGCACCCACCAAAGAGGCATCAAAACCAATATCGCGCCCCTCAAATGCCGGCACAAAACGCAAATCAGCAGATAATAAATCTTTTTCTTGAATACCATAATTCTCATATAACCATTTTACAGTATATGCCTTAACTCTATTTTTTATTTTTTTATCACTTACCGCGCGCGAACCAACTAAAACATTTAGCTCTTCGCCGGCAATAGCCTCTTTAAATGGTTTGTCCATCCTCTCTTTTTCCAAATGGGGTAATAAATCAGAAATAGTAAATAATGGATCATCTTTGGCTGTGCCAATATGGAGCAACACCTTTTTACCATCTTTTAAAATTACTTCACCCCTTAATTCCAAAGGTATGGCTGGCCAATGATATTTTTTAATTCCACCATAATAATGAGATTTAAAATAAGCCAAACCGCCATCCTCATAGAGGGGTTTAACCTTACTGTCCAATCTGGGTGAATCCACGTGAGACAATAAAAAATTCAGAGCACCATCAAAATTATCCTTTAAATCTAAAGCAATTAAACTTTTATCCCTGTTTACAAAAAACACTTTTCTTTTGTTACCCAATGGCTCATCTAGATTAAGTTCATTAAAACCATTGGCTTTTAACATCCTTATAGCAAAGCTGATAATCTCCTTTTCAATTTTATTTTGAGTAATAAATTCTTTATATTTTTGGCTAAAATTAAATGCTTTTCGTTGTTCTGCCTTGGATGTGACTTGCCAAAAAGACTCACTATTGATCATTAAATCTTCAATTTTATATTTTTTGACTGGCACAAGCTAAAAAGTTACTTTATAATTGCTATCTATCTTAGCAGGGTTTAAAAAACCGCATTTAGTCATTTAAAAACCTAACTTTACTACCCACTGGTTGGGACATATAA
>CAZVLW010000052.1:0-6808 GCA_964628705.1 uncultured Gammaproteobacteria bacterium | reverse complement strand
AGCAATCACAAGCGACCAAAAGGATTAGTGGTGGTTTATTATGGGAGTGGTAAAGGTAAGTCTACAGCCGCGCTGGGTGTCGCGCTAAGGGCCTCTGGACGGGGTATGAATGTTAAAGTTTTACAGTTTATTAAAGGTTCATTTAAGCAAAAAAATAAACCCGGCGCAGTAGTTATAGAAAGCGGGGAAAATTATTTTTCTCAACAATATCAAGCGCCAAAATATTTAGGCAGGATAGATATCCAAGCAGTGGGCACTGGTTTTATTAACATTGGCGGCGATAAGCTGCCTTTTAATATCCACAAAAAAGAAGCCCAAAAATCTTATAAGTTAGCCATCAGGACAGTTAAAAGCCGCCAATGGCAAGTTGTTATTTTAGATGAAATTTTAAGGGCTGTTGGTGAAAAATTAATCACCACCAAGCAGGTCATTGATTTAATTCAAAACAAGCCCACCCATAAACATTTAATTTTAACCGGACACAAAGTCCCCAAAATGGTTTTGTCTAAAGCAGATTTAGTGACTAAAATGAAGAAAGTCAAACATCCATTTGATAAGGGAATTTTAGCCCAACCGGGCATAGATTATTAGAGGTAAAAAATCATATATAAAAAAATAATGAAATAGGTTAAGTTAAGTTAAATTAACATTTTATTGTGTAATAACTGAATTGTTAGATGGTTTATGATTAAATAATTAAACCAACAGGGTTATGTCTGTGTTACTATGGTTATTATTGCGCTATTTTTTATTACTTAAACACTTATTGTGGCATCAAACTTCAAAAAAAATAAACTAATTTTTTTTATTGGAAGTGCGGTTTTGTTTTTAATTGTTATTTGGTTTTTAGCTCAAAGCGGTTTTAATAGCTCAACCAATACTAGCCAAGCAGAGTTACCCCAAAGACAGCTAGAAAATGTTGTTTTAAAAATAGATTTTAATCCAGATAGGCAGGAAGAATTTGTTTTTAAGATAGATCAAATCAGCACAGTTTATGGATTATTTACTAAGACAGATTATAAAATTCAAAGTAAAGATTATAGTTTTGGCAAGTTGGTTGAATCAATTGACGGCGTGGCAAATGGACAAGATGGTAAATATTGGATATATTATGTAAACCAGCAGTCTGCCAAAAAATCTGCCGATCATTATAAACTCCATGGCGGAGAAAGTATCTTATGGGAGTTTACCATACCCAACAGCCCATCCCATTAACTATTTATTTTAAATTTTTTATAGCAATTAAATTTAACTATTATCAATTATGAATGAGCATAAACAAAATAATAAAAAAGAGCTTATTTTTTTAGCCACTATATTTATTATTTTTGGTTGTGTGATGCGCCTATTGCCACATCCTGCTAACTTTGCACCGATTACCGCCATCGCCTTATTTGGTGGTTTTTATTTAGACAAAAAATACGCTTTATCTTTGCCACTTTTAGCTATGTTTATGTCAGATTTGTTTTTAGATGGGTATAATTGGACAATTAGAGTAGCGGTTTACGGTAGTTTTTTATTGGTCGGGCTTACAGCCTTGGCTTTGAAAAAACACAAAAGCTGGCAAACTATTTTAGGTAGCACAATTTTGGGGTCAATAATTTTTTACCTAATAACCAACGCCGCTGTATGGTGGTTTACCCCCCTATATGCCAATACATTTAGCGGTTTAATACAAAGCTATTATTTAGCTTTACCCTTCTTCAGGAATAGTTTAGTCGGAAATGTGTTTTATGTAACTGTATTTTTTGGATCTTATGAATTGATTAGGTTTTATATATATAAATTTCAGCAGAAAACCGCTCAAATTAGTAAATAACATATTTAGTCAAAGCCAGTCTGCCGTATAGGCAATTTTTTTTATATTTAATAGTTGCAAATCATTTGCAACTATGTTAAACTGTTTATATGTCCACAACATTAGAAATACTTAATCAATACAATTTGCGTGCCACGCGCCAACGGCGTGATATTTTATCCGTTTTAAAAAAACATAGCATATTATCAGCCAAACAAATCCACCACCGACTTAAAGGCAAATTAGATTTAGCTTCTGTTTATAGGAACCTTAAAGAGTTTAGTTATAAAAATATTGTTTATCAGGAGAATATTCAAGGCATAGTTTATTATTATTTTAGCCAAAAACCGCATCATCATATTATTTGCACCAAATGCGGCCGTATTGAGTGCATCCCTTGTCAGCATTTTTTCAAAAATATAAAAAATTTTAAACATATCAACCACCAACTGCTTTTAAACGGTATATGTAACAAATGTTACTAATTAAAAAAATTTATGAACTATCTATTAGCTTTAGGAAGCGCCCTTATTATAACTCTATTTTCTTTAGTCGGTATTTTAACTTTTTCCCTCAAAGATAAAATTTTGAGAAAAATTTTAATTTTCTTTGTAAGCTTTTCAGCTGGCGCTCTTTTGGGCGGAGTGTTTTTCCACCTTTTACCAGAGGCAATTCACCAAGCTGGCAAACATGACACTATATTTGTTTATACCTTAATCGGTATAGGACTGTTTTTTATTTTAGAACGTGTTATGCGCTGGCACCACTGCCATGAAGTTGGCTGTGATACACACAAGCATTTGGGTTATATGAATTTATTTGGAGACGGGGTGCATAATATAATTGATGGCATTATTTTAGCTTCAGCTTTTTCTGTAAGCCCTGCTCTTGGGTGGCCGATCGCACTTTCTATAGCTTTGCATGAAATACCTCAGGAAATCGGTGATTATGGTGTATTACTTTATGCCGGTTTTACAAAAGGTAAAGCCCTACTCTACAACTTGATCGCTGCCAGTACAGTTATTTTAGGCGTGGTTTTGGGTTATTTTATGATTAATTACATTCAGCATATAAATAATTTTCTACTTCCTTTTGCAGCTGGTGGGTTTGTCTATATTGCTATGTCTGATTTAATCCCCGAGTTGCACAAAGAAAAAACTTTAGCCAGATCATTAATATCTTTTGCTGTGGTTGTGCTTGCTCTTTTAATGATGTATCTATTATCAAGTCATAGCCATTAGTTGTATCAGTTGTTTTATTTTATTTAAAACTAAGCCCCCTTTTTAGGTAGTGGGTTTAGTTGTTAAACAACGCTCAATATTATTTTTATTAACAACAGTTAAGTTAGCTTATTTTTTTACATTCAATTTTATCATTTTGGTAGCTAACTTTAATTTTATTACCTTGCTGGATTTTACCTTCTATAATTTGAAGCGACAATTCATCTAAAATTTTCTCTTCTATCACCCTTTTTAAAGGCCGCGCGCCAAAGGCTGGATCAAAACCCCATTCAGCCAGTTTCTGTTTCACACTATCTGTTAGTTTAGCTTGAATGCCTTTTTCTTCCAGTGTATTTTTTAGTTGGTTGATATGTATATCAACAATTTCTTTTATATTTTTTTGGCTCAAGCGGTGGAACATAATAATTTTATCAATCCTGTTTAAAAATTCGGGCTTAAAGTTTTTGCGCATAATTTCATCAACTTGCTTTTTGAGTTTTTTTTCATCTTTACTTTGCCATTCATAAATCAACTGACTTGCCAAATTAGATGTCATAATAATAATGGTATTTTTGAAATTTATTGTTCTTCCTTGCCCATCAGTTAATCTGCCATCATCTAAAATTTGCAAAAACACATTAAATACATCAGGGTGAGCTTTTTCTATTTCATCAAGGAGTATGACACTGTATGGGCGACGCCTAATTTTTTCTGTCAATTGGCCGCCTTGTTCATAGCCAACATAGCCCGGCGGTGCACCAATCAATCTGGCTACTGAGTGTTCCTGCATATATTCACTCATATCTATTCTTACCATAGCTTCCTCATCATTAAATAAAAACTCCGCCAGTGCCTTGGATAGCTCAGTTTTACCTACACCAGTAGGTCCGACAAAAATAAATGAACCAATCGGTCTGTCTTGCGAGGCAATACCTGCTCTTGAGCGGCGTATAGCTTTAGCCACCGAGCTAACCGCCTCTGGCTGGCCGACAACTTTTTTTTGTAATTCTTCTTCTAAATAAGCTAATTTTTTCGCTTCATTTTCCAAAAGCTTAGTTACCGGAATGCCCGTCCACTTGGCCACCACTCGCGCCACATCTTCTTGGATTACCTCTTCACGTAAAATTCTTTTTTCCTCCGGAATTTGATTTAATTTTTCTTGGCTCTGTTGGATTTCTTTTTCTAGTTTGGGGATTTTATCATACCTGATTTCAGCCACTTTATCCAATTCACCTCGTCTTTCGTAATTATCAGCTTGGTTTTTTAATTCTTCAATCTCGTTTGAGAGTTGCCTGTTTTTAGAAATTAGTTTTTTTTCATATTCCCATTCTTGATATAAATATTTTTGTTTTTCTTCCAATTCAACGATCTGTTTTTCAATTTCTCCCAACCTTGTTCGGGCGGATTTACTCTTATCCTTTTTCAGTGCTTCTTTTTCAACTTGAAGTTGTCTAATTTTGCGAGTTAAAGCATCTAACTCAGTCGGCATACTATCTGTTTCTATCTTAATAGCTGAGGTGGCTTCATCAATCAAATCCACCGCTTTATCAGGCAAAAACCTGTCAGCAATATAGCGCTGTGATAAATTAACCGCCGAGATAATAGCCTCATCTGTAATATGAACTCCGTGATGCACTTCATATTTTTCTTTTAATCCACGCAAAATAGCAATGGTATCTTGAATTGATGGAGGGCTGACAAATACTGGCTGTAAGCGTCTTTCTAAAGCAGCATCCTTTTCAATATGGCTGCGATATTCATTTAAAGTAGTAGCTCCTATCATATGAAGTTTTCCGCGGGCCAACATCGGTTTGAGCATATTGGCGGCATCAACTGCACCTTCAGCCGCACCGGCGCCTACAATAGTATGCAGCTCATCAATAAATAAAATAATTTCACCCCTGCTTTTATCTATTTCTTTGAGGATTGATTTAAGGCGGTCTTCAAATTCACCTCTAAATTTTGCCCCAGCTAAAAGGGAGCTAATTTCAAGCGCAATTAGTTTTCTGTTTTTTAAACTTTCTGGCACATCTCCAGAGACTATTCTTTGTGCTAAACCCTCAACTATAGCCGTCTTACCTACACCAGGTTCACCAATTAAAACAGGATTATTTTTAGTCCTTCGCGATAGAACTTGCATTATGCGCCTTACCTCTTCATCACGACCAATTACCGGATCAAGTGAGCCCTGTTTGGCCAGTTGAGTAAAATCTTGGCCATATTTTTCTAACACATTGTATTTTGATTCTGGATTTTGATCTTGTATGTTCATATTACCTCTTATATTAGTTAAGTTATTTTTAATTTTTTGATAATTTAAATTATAATTTTCTAAAATTTTTTTAATATTAGATGGTTTTTGTAGAAAGGCTAAGAACAAATGTTCTGTGCTTATAAATTCATCACTTAGCTCACCCATCTCTTTTTCTGCCTGATTAAACAAATCTACCACTTCAGCCGACATCCTAATCTGTTCTATATGTAGCCCTTCTTGCTTTGCTAATTTATCAATTTTATCTTGTAATTCAGTTTGTAATTGAGCTAAATTGATCTCAAATTCATTTACTAAAGTCGCTACTGCGGTTTCTGACTGGTTTAATAATGACATTAAAATATGTACTGGTTCCAGCATATTATTTTTATTTTTTACAGCCACATTGATAGCACCTTGAAGCGCCAAAGTGATTTTTTCAGTCAATTTTTCAGGGTTAAATGCCATAAAAAAATTTATTATTTAATAGAGCGAGTATATTATATATATTATAGCTTTTTGTCAAGGATTTTCAAGTTAGTCATTTTTTTAGAATTGATTTTTTAAAACAATTTTGCTAAGTTTTCTTAATGGAGCAATTTTAAAAATAGCATAAATAAAAATAAAGGAGGAATTATGAAAGTTAACCCAATGAACAGAGAGGTGTGGCAGGATTCACTTAAGGGGGCTGGTGTCAGGGTTTCAGAAGGTTGTTTAGATAAAATAATTTCAATTTTACAGCCTTTTTATCAATTCACCCTAAAAAAACTAGCAGATAAAGATAGGTTTAAAGATAGGTTTCAGAAAAAAGTTAAAGATATATTTTCCGGATTTAAATTTGGTGAGGGGGGAATGCAAAAAAAATTAATAATAAGCAAGGTGTATATTCATTCATACACTAGATTAATTAATTTTTTTGATGATCAAGTCCCCGATTCTCAAAAGGGTGAGTTGTTTGAAAAAATGACCCACCATCCGGATGAGTTCATCGTTTTTTATCATCTATTAAATAAGCAGTTTAGTGGATACGTTCAAAATGGCGTTGGTTGGCAGGTTTTAGAAAACCTGAGGCGCATCTTCTCGGTAATGGGAGAAGGGGTAATAGAGGCAGAAAATATTGATCAGTATGAAGGTATATTATCTTCGGTGACAGATAAAGGAAAATATAATTATATTTTTTCAAAAAACATAATTCAACGGCCTTATGCTGTTGGTTTATATAGGCATATAGATTTAAATATTCTGTATGTTTTATATTATTATATTAACCTCATAATCAGGGAAGACCAGCACCGGCAAATTGGACAATCCCATATGCTGTATCATTACCTGAGGATGCTGAAAGCAGGATATATTATATTGGGTTTTTTTCTAAGCAGGGAAGCTATTTGTTTGGTCAAATAAAAAAATCAAGCAGTCTTTTAGACTGCTTTTTTATTGCCAAATGGTAGTTATATTACTTTTGTAAAAAATACAGGTATAGCGTTTGGTCTATTTAAAAATAATTTAAGTAAGTCAAATGACTTATCCATTTTTTCA
>CAZVLW010000051.1:0-6840 GCA_964628705.1 uncultured Gammaproteobacteria bacterium | reverse complement strand
AACCAAATGAAAGCTTTAAGATATGGGTGCATCCCCATTGTGCGTTCTATTGGTGGGCTTGGGGATACTATTACTAATTTTGATTTTAATCATCCCGATGGCAATGGATTTACCTTTAGAACTTATAGCCCACTTTCTCTTTACGGCGCTATTGTAAGAGCATTGGAATACTATAAGAATAAAGCCATTTGGTATGAACTAATTATTACCGGTATGCAAATATCCTTTTCTTGGAATTTACCTGCTAGAAATTATATTAGGTTATTTAACAAGGCAATTAAGCTTAGCAAATCAACGGTCAACAGGCATAGTGATTAACCATGTTTGGATGAGAGAGGTTGGTTTTGTTTAGATCTGGGCGATTATACAGATAAGGGTATAATCATAAGGCTATTTAATATTTAATCAGCTATGTAAATATATTTTATATTTTTTTATGCTTTGGATAAATTTTTTACATCTCTATCAGCCACCCACTACAGATAAAGAGCTCTTGGTGCGCGTCACTAAAGAGTCGTATTTAAATATTGTTAAAACTTTAAAAAAATATCCTCGCCATAGTTTAACATTAAATATAACAGGTTGTTTGACTGAGTACTTAAATCAAATTGGCTTCACTGAATTAATTGAGGATATAAAAAAATTGGTTGACAAAGGCCAGATTGAATTAGTTGGCAGTGTTGCCTTCCATCCATTATTGCCATTAATTCCCAAACAAGAAGCTGAGAGGCAGATAAAAGTAAATGATCAAATTAATAAAAAATATTTTGGCAAATATTATAAGCCCAAAGGATTTTACCTGCCAGAAATGGCATATTCAAAAGAAGTTGCCAAGTTAGTCAAGCGTATGGGATTTAAGTGGATTATTTTAGACGAAATTAGTTTTGACGGCAAGATTAATCAGCATCACTTAGCTTTTCAACAAAAATACAAGATTAAGCATCTGGAACTTAATGTGATTTTTAGAAATAGAGAAATTTCACGCACATTTGTCCCCAAAACTATTTTTGAGCTAATCAACCAAAGCCAAGCACCAGAATTGGTTATTACCGCCAGTGACGGGGAGCTTTATGGGCATAAATATATAGATATGGAAAATTATTGGCCAAGGGTGCTTAAAAATAAAAAAATCAAAACTCAAACGATTTCTGATTTTTTATCAACCCTTAGCAGTCAACAAAAAATTGAGCCAATTAATTCATCTTGGGAATCTACCCCAAATGAATTAAAAAACGATATCCCTTATAGTTTATGGAACCATCCAAGTAATAAGGTCCATAAAAAGTTGTGGCATTTAGCCAACTTTGCTTTGCATTTAAATTATAAAAACACACGAGATATCAATCATTTTGCTTCTCGTCTGCATTTGGAAAAAGGATTGGCGAGTTGCACTTTTTGGTGGGCAAGCGGTAAAGATTTTAAGCTTTTTAATCACCCCGCTTGGAGCCCAGAAGAGGTAGAGAAGGGGGCCTTAGAGTTATTACGTTCCATTCGCGCATTAGTAGGTTTAGATGCTAAAATCAAGATAAAAGCAGAAAAGATATTTTTAGACATCCACCGTATTATTTGGACTAAACATTGGCAAGTTAAACATAAAAAATTATATTTTAATTTTAATTAAGACTATGGTGTTACAGGAAAAAGACATACCCAACTTAATTCTTAACAAAGAATATTTAAAGGATGTTTTAAACCAAAGGTTAAAAGATATTGACAGTCGAGCAGAAAAAATAACCAAAATTTCTTCACATAAAGTAAAAGGCATACAAAAAGAAAACTTTTTTCACTATGTGCTTTTTAATCACGTAACACTCAAAACTACAGATAATTTACGTAAAAGATATATTGTTATGTGTATTAGTTTTTCTGGACATGGCCGCAAAAAAATGTTTCAGGCTTTAGAGTTGGCTTATCAGCGAGGTTTTAACCAAGGCACGGTACAAGTTCCTCGGCCGTTGTGGTATGTAGATGAGCTGATGGCCGTTTTTTATGTTGGTGTGCCGGGCGAGAATTTATTGGAGTTCATTAAAAATGGCTATTTAGAGTTAGAACATATCCAAACCATTGCCCAAGGGCTGTCTAAATTGCATACCCTTTCAGCTGACAGTTTAAAATTAAAACGCCATAGCTTTACTGAAAATTATTTAGATCCAACAAATGTAGTTAACCGTCCTTATAACCGAGATGCTAAGTTAGCCAAAGATGTTTTAACGCATTTTGATAAACTTAAAAAATATCAACAAAAAATTATCAGCCACCACGAGATAGCTTTAAGCCATGGTGATTTCCATCCTGAGAATATTATTATCAACAAATTTAATAACCAGCAATTTTATATTATAGATTTTTCAGAAGTATGTTTAGCTCCTATCTATTTTGATATTGCATCTTTTTTGCAACAAATTGAATTCATGGCCTATGACTATATAGATGCAGATGAATATAAGAAAATTGAGTACACTTTTTTGTCCAGTTATTTTGACTTACAAACCATAGACCAGCACATTATGGACAGAATCAATTTATACAAATCTTGGACTTCTCTTAAAAGCACAGTTTATTTTATGATTTTTAAAGACGAAGCCAATAGAAGATTCGCCGAGTATTTATTAACTCGTTCAGAAGATTTTTTAAGGCAGATAGATTTTTAAATTAAAAACTATTATGAATATCCCGCAAGTTACGATTTTTACTGGTTTAGTAAAAATTAATCAAAACTTAGTAGGCACCGCGGTTGCCTATAAAGAATTAGCACAATTTTTATCAAAGGCAGGTTTTTTGGTGAATTTAGTTTTGCCAGAACAAACAGATTTATCTTTACCGGATATACAAATTTATATATATAAGCAAAGAAACAACCAGCGTCTTATAGATCAGAGTAAAGTAGTCATCTTTGGAGCATATCCACCCGTAGAACCATTAAAATATGCCTATCAGAAAAACAAAAGGATTATTACCTATTTATGGAGTTTAGCTCCATTAGGCAGTTTGGAATTCAATGATTTTTTCAGCCACACTAAGCAGCAAAATTTATATAATTTTATCGTGGAATCTTATAACTTGTCACTTATCTATGCAGATAAAATTTTTGTAAGAAATATCAAAGCCCGAGATTTTGTTTTAGGTTCTCTTATTTCACTTGGCAGGGTTAACTTAAAAAATTATTTTCCCCATCGTAATTTTAAAAGTTTAATTGAAATTAGCGGTTTTGGGTTGCCCAGCCATAAACCTAAAAAGAAAAATAGTTTATATCGCAATAAGCTGTCAAATATTGAGCAAAAAGATTTTTTAATTATATGGAATGGAGGTATATGGAATTGGCATGACGCACAGCGTTTAGTAAAAATAATGCAGGCTATATATCGCAGGCGAAAAGATATAAAATTGATTTTTCAGGGCTTTCACAATCCCCATAATATTTATACCCCCCAAGCTAAAGCAACTAAAAAGTTAGCCGACAAACTTAAGTTGACGGATAGAAATATTTTCTTTTCAGGTCACTGGATAACTTTTAAAAATCGTGCTGATTTTCTTTTGGAGGCAAACGCCGGTATTGTTACCTCTCCCAATATACCCGAAGCCAATTTTTTTACAAAAACTAGATTTTATGATTATTTATGGGCAGATTTGCCTATTATTTTAGACAAGCACGAAGCCTTTGCACCAGAGGTGGGTAAATATAATTTAGGGGTTATATTAGAGGGCAACATTGAGCATGACGCTGAAAATATAATTAACTTTATTCAGAATCAAAAAATACAACAACAAATCCAACAAAACATAAGAGATTATAAAAAAAATCTCACTTGGCGTGAAACCTTAAAGCCAGTCATACAATATTGCCGAGCATTAATCAATAATCAACAATAAAAATTTTTACACTCTTTCTTTGAGGTGGGCTTGCCTCCTGATAGGAAGGGTATCTGGTTTGGCGTTAGTTAAACTGGATAGAGGAACGGAATGGTATGATAATACTTGAACATCATACAAAGCCACCCAATCATCTAATAACCTAATATGAAAATTGCTATTGCCCAAGCATATAATGGAATTTATAAATATTTTAACCAGCACCTTAAAAAATTGGGTGCCAAGACTTTTTATTTTAATATTGATAGAATAAATTGGGTTGAGGTTAGCCACAAACAGCCAGATGCCTATATTTGGCTGGCCGATAACAAAGAGGAGCGTTACCGTGAACTTTATGATAAGGTATATTTTATTGAGCATATTTTAAACAAGCCCGTTTTTCCTGATATGCAAATGTATTTTGCTGAAGGCGATAAAGCTAAACAATATCAAGTGTTGAAATATTTAAATATCCCCACCCCCAAAACTTATATTGCCACGGATAAAAACCAAGCTTTAAAAATAATTCAAAAAATCAATTACCCCTTTGTTTTAAAAGATCCCTATGGTTATAGTGGTCAACATGTTTTTAAAATAAATTCCAATCAGCAAGCTATGCATTATATAATGAAAATCTTTAATAAAGGTTTAACAACAAATTATTCCACCTGTCAAAATATTTTTTACGCGCAAGAATTTATTCAAACTAACAGGGATTTAAGAGTGATCACTATTGGGCATAAGGTATATTGCGCCTATTGGCGGGTGGGTCAAAATGGAAGCTGGAAGTACAATTTAGACCAAGGGGCTAAAGTGGACTTTGGCGATATTCCGCAAGAAGCTTTGGCATTGTGTCTTAAGGTTTCCAAAAGAATGGGTTTTCATTGGATGGGATATGATTTATTGGTAGATGGAAATAAAAATGTTAAAATGATTGAGTATTCATCCACAGTTAGGGTTAAGGGGGCTCAAGTTGGCGGTTATGATGTAAGGCGGCAGCAGGCAAGATATATTTATAATTATTTAACAAATATTAATTCATAAAATTTATGGCAAGAAAAAAAACCACTATTGCAATTTTAATGTTTTCCAAAAACACGGACAGAAGCCCGGTAGAAAAAGCCCAGCGTAGATTTATTGAAGAAATTGAGGCGGCTGGATATAAGGCTGAGGTTTTGTATTACAATCTTTTTTCAGTGTTTTTTAGTCAGGGCAAGCTTGAAATTTACTATAATAATAAAAAAATTAAAGCCAATCAATATAAATTTATTTTGGTTCAGTATTACTTTCTAAATATAGAATTTACTAGTAATATGTTTGTCGTAGAAGCTCTGGATAAACTTGGTGTCAAAACATTTAATTCACTACCATCCGTACTGCTTGCTAAAAATAAGAGGGAAAGCTTGTTTAAATTAGCCCTAAATAATATCCCCATTATTCCAACTGGTATAAATTTCAGCCAATTTTTTTTAGATCAACAGCTCAATCATTTCGGAGATAAAAAAATAATAGCAAAAGCCAACAATGGATCTATGGGCTACGGCGTATCTATATTAGATTCTAAAATTTCATTTATTTCTTTTATGGAGTTTATTGGACAAAAAATGCAACCATCAAATATACTCATTCAGCCCTTTATTAACTCAAACAATGAAGACTATAGACTGTTTGTAGTCGGCAATCAAGTCGTCGCTACGATGAAACGCAAAGCATTGGGTATAGAGTTTAGGGCTAATGTCAGTAAGGGCGGACAGGGTAAAATGGTTCAGCCTACTAAAAAAATGAAAGTCCTTGCTATGCGGGCAGTTAAAACTTTGGGCTTAGACTACGCGGGGGTTGATTTAGTTAAAGACCAAAAAGGTAGATTATATGTCGTTGAGGTAAATTCTAATCCGGGTTTAAAAATTGAACATGCCACAGGGGTAAACATAGTCAAGCAAATTGTTAGCCATTGTATAGAAAAAACAGAAAAGTAAATCAATTTACCTGAAAATAAATTGCTTTAAGGCGGTGTGTCAAACGAAAAAACGGCCTTAAATGGTTAGCCGCAAACCATATGCAAATAAGCCATTGATACAATCTATTAATTAAATGATTAATGGCTGAACTGTTTTTTGTTTATTTTTATAAAATCATTAATTATATTTAATATGAATAATCCCCAAATACTTTTTGCTTCTTATGAGGTGGCTCCATTTTATAAGCATGGCGGGCTGGGAGATGTGGCCGGTAGTCTTCCGCAAGCATTAGAGCGGGTTGGGCTTGAGGTGCGTGTAATTATGCCGTATTACCCCCAACAGTTTAAACAATTAAAAAATTTAATCACCATCAAAAAGGATATTTATATACAAATAGCCGGACAGAAAATAAAATATAATATTTATCAAAGTCATTTACCGCACTCTCAAGTGGAAATTTATTTTATTGACGCCCCACAGTATTTTGATGTAAAAAATATTTTTGACAAATATGAACGCACCCGTTTTATAGCTTTTAGTTTTTTAATTTTAGATGCACTCAACTATCTTAACTACCAACCCCATCTAATTCATAGCAATGATTGGCAAACAGGTATGTTGCCAGTTATTTTAAAAAAGGAAAAAATAAACCTTACTCATCGCCCAAAAACTTTATTTACTATTCACAACATTGGTTATGCTGGCCGAACGCTTTTCAAGACACTTGAAAAATTTGGTTTTAGGCAAAATGATTTTTCATCACTTAAATATCATAAAATCAACATTTTACGGGAAGCAATTTTAAAGGCGGACTTTATTAGCACCGTTAGCCCAACTTATGCTAAAGAGATTTTAACACGTGAGTTCGGCTATGATATGTCCCCAGCTTTACGCCAAAGAAAGCAAAGTCTTTTTGGTATTATCAATGGCATAGATTATGATTTTTGGAATCCCAGTACAGACTCGCATGTTACCCGACAATATCAGTCAGATGATATAAAAAATAAAAGAGTGAATAAACAAACACTTCAAC
>CAZVLW010000050.1:0-6902 GCA_964628705.1 uncultured Gammaproteobacteria bacterium | reverse complement strand
AATTACCTTCATTTTTGACTCCTTTGGAGTCCGAAATGTATCTGAACTTATTCATGGTAAAATACATGAAGAAAGTAAACATATAAAAATTACTAAACACTTAGCCGGTGAACCATATAGTTATTCAATAATCCTGTGTACTTATTTTATTTTAAATTTTAATGATTGCTGATTTATAAATATTCTTCCAAACCCTCTTTTTCCAACTTATTAACCAATTCAGTTACTTGTTTAACTTTATCTTTATGCACCACTAAAATAGCATCCTTAGTGTTGACTACCACCATACCAGATAAACCAATAGTTGTTAACAATTTGTCTTGTTCTAAGTTATATAGTAGTGAATCATGAGTATCTAAATTAAAGACCTGCCCTTGAGTCACGTTTACACTTGACGCATCAGCCAGTGCTTCTTTAAGTGCATAGAGTGTGCCGGGATCTGCCCAGCCTAAATTAGTTTTTAAAACTACGGCTTCACGGTGCTCTAAGTGCTCAATAATGGCACGGTCAAAGCTTTGTTTGGGTGCTTGTTGATATTGATTGCTTTTAACAGCATTATATATATCAGATGCCAATTGCATATATTTATCCAATAAAAAATTGACTGAGGTTATAAAATAACCGGGATTCCAAAAAAATTTTCCTGACTTAAACATTTTATTGCATTCCTCTGTTTGCGGTTTGTATTTCCAGCCAGCAAATTTAAAAAAATCAGTTTTATGAACAGTGCCGAGTTTCCTGCCAACATTTATCCAGCCTAAATTATTATTGGCAAAACGCGGGCGCTCTGCCATAAAAACAAAACGCTCTCCATTTTGCTCAATCAAGGATGCGGCATCTTGAAGGGCTTGAATAAAATTTGAAGTGTGCTGCATTAAATGATCGGCCCACAAAATAGCTAATGGGCCTTGATAGTCTTGCCGAGATAAATTAATAGCAGACAGGCAAACGGCAGGGGCTAAATTTCTCCGTTCAGGCTCAATTATAATATTTTGCTTTGGCAAAGAGGGAATCTGTTTGGCAACTTGACTTTTATATGCTTGGCTGGTTTGGATATATATATTGTGATATCCAAAAACAGGCGCAATGCGTGATACGGCTAACTGTAAGGTTGATTTATTATTAAATATTTTATCAAATTGTTTAGGATAATTACGCCGAGAAAGGGGCCACAAACGTGATCCTACACCGCCTGCAAAAATTATTAATTTCATAGATTGATAATTAAACGGATAGATATTATTTATTTATTGTTATTGGTTGATTATTAGTTGCTTAGGGTGGACTAATTGTTACTTAATTATAAGACTATCAGCGGTCATTGCTTGTGGTTTGGAGCGCCCCATTAAATCTAAAATAGTAGGTGCCACATTTGCCAAAACTCCATTTTGCTTTAATTTTAAATGCTGAACTTTATCTTGCGGCCCAACTATAGAGAGAGGCACAGGATACCCGGAGTGCTGGGTGTCCACTTTGCCGCTGCTTGCTTCTATCATCTCTTCCGCGTTACCATGGTCAGCTGTAATAACCATATAACCTTTATATTTTTTAACAATCAAATCTGTTAAACGCTGGATGCATTTATCTAAAAATTGTATAGCTTGGATAGTAGCAGTTAAATTGCCAGTATGTCCCACCATATCTGGATTGGCAAAGTTGACACCAAAAAAATCATAAAACTGGTGAGGTATATGGCGCTCAATCAAATCAGTTATTTCGCCGGCCGACATATGAGGAGCTTGATCGTATGAATCTACATCTGGGGAGTGTACTAAAACCCTATCTTCACCACCTACTGGGTGGTCGTAGCCACCATTGAAAAAATATGTCATATGTCCATACTTGTCTGTTTCAGCAATATAAAGCTGGCGCACATCAGCAAGCGCCATAGGTAAACTATTTTTAATATCAGGTGAAGGGTAAGCTGTTAAAATATTTGGCAAATCAGGGCCAAAATCCGTGAGAGCTACAAAAATTAAATTTTGAGGCCTTGTGTGTCTGCTAAACGAACCTGGATTCATTTGGTTGAACTCATCTTGAACAAATGCTTTGGTTAACTGTCTTGCCCTATCAGAACGAGCATTAAAAAAAATAACCGCATCATTATTTTTAATTCTAGGCAACGGTTCTTGAGCTTCATAAATCACAGTGGGGTATATATATTCATCTGACTCACCTGAACCATAGGCATTTTCAATTGCCAATAAAGGGTCATTGCTTTTTTTGCCGCGAGCCAAAATTAACGCATTATAAGCCAACTCTGTTCTGCCCCATTCTTTTTTTCTATCCATACCAAAAAATCTACCCATAATAGTGGCTATCTTTTCTCGCTTTGGGTCTAATTCTTTTTGCAGTTGTGATAGATATTTATAAGCCTCATACGGAGGTGAGTCGCGCCCGTCAGTAAAAAGATGTAAGTAAACACGCTTGATGTTTTTTTGACGGCTCAATTTAAGTAGCGCTCTTAGATGCTCAGGGTAAGCATGGGCGGAATGGCGACCAGTTAAAAGACCCATTAAATGCAAATTGGAATTATTTTCTTGAACATGTTTAATAGCTTGGATGAATGCTGCATTTTTAAAAAAGGTCCCATCTTCAATCATTTTAGAAACAGCCACTAAATCTTGCACAACAATGCGTCCCGCACCTAAATTGATATGTCCGGCTTCTGAGTTGCCGTCAGTATTTTCAAAAAGTCCAACTGCTTTACCATGGGCAGTCAATTGAGTATAAGGGTAGTCCTTAAAAAGATAATCAAGGTGCGGTGTTTTAGCCAACCTTACAGCATTACCCGGCCCTGAAGGGGCTATGCCGTATCCGTCTAAAATAATTAAGGCAAAAGGTTGGTATGATTTATTTTGTTGTTTGTCAGCCATATTAATTTATTGTTATTTCAAATCTTGCTCTATTTGTAAAAGGCGGTTGTATTTAGCTACTCGCTCCCCCCTTGATGGGGCGCCGGCTTTTATAAACTCTGAACCAAGCGCTACTGCAAGATCGGCAATAAAATCATCGTAAGTTTCTCCTGAGCGATGGGAAACCACTAATTGATAATTATTTTTTTTGGCTAAATTGGCAAACTCAATAGTTTCAGTCAAGGTACCTATTTGATTTAGTTTGACTACCACGGCGTTAGCCGCGCCCATATTAATCCCCTCCTGCAATCTTTGCGTATTAGTGGTAAAAATATCATCGCCTACAATGATTGGTTTGAGATGTTTTTCATAAAGTTTGATAAATTTTTTATCATCCAATTTATAATTGTGTATTTTTAATTTCATCTCAGAAAACTCTTTGGTCATATCTACCCATGCCTGCCAATCATCTTCAGCTAAAGGGTCTTCAATTAGTAAAAATGGATATTTTTGGTACCACTCTTTAAATAAATAAACCAATTGATCCGAATCCAAAAAAGATTCATCCAGACTAAAATTGTATAATTTTTCTTTAGGCAGATAAAAAGTAGAGGCGCCCACATCCATACCTAAAGCAATTTCATCATAAGCTTTATAACCAGCGCGCTCAATTGCTTCTAAAATATACTCTACCGCGTTTACCGCGGAATCTACGTTGGGCGCATAACCACCCTCATTACCAACGTCAATATCTAAGCCTTGCTCTTTTAAAACTTTGCCAAGTTTATGAAAAATTTCCGAGCCGATACGCAGTCTTTCTTTAAATGAGGTTTTAAGTATGGGGATAATAATAAATTCTTGAAAATCCAAATTGGTATCCGCGTGCTTGCCTCCGTTAAAGATATTGAATAATGGAATAGGAATATGCCTGTCTTTACTTTTAAATTCGTATGTCTGATAAATATAATCATAAAGCGCTTTTTTTTCTATTTTTGAGGCTGCTCGCGCACAAGAAAGTGAAACTCCTAAAATAGCATTGGCGCCAAGATTTTCTTTTTGAGGGCTGCCATCCAAAGCTATCATCTTTTGATCAATTTCAAGTTGATTGGTAACATCCATACCTTTTAGTTTTGGGGCTATTTTTTGATTGACGTTCTGACACGCTTTTAAGACCCCTTTGCCAGCATATCTTTTTTTATTATCATCACGTAATTCATGCGCTTCGTGCACGCCGGTTGAAGCTCCACTTGGCACAGAGGCAATGCCATTGGTAATACCGTCCTCTAAAACCGCTTGGACCTCAACCGTGGGCTCGCCGCGAGAATCTAAAACTTCACGGGCAAAAATGTTTTTTATTTTTTTCATAAAAGTATTGATTAAAAACAAATAATAAATAACGGATTAAGTGCTCCCTAAGAAAAACGGAGTAATAAAATATGGCTTTTAAACTTTTCCCAAGAGTGGTCCTTTGAGTTAAAAATTTAAAAAACTGTCGTTGGGCAGTTAATTTAGCTATGACTTGATTTTCAATCCAGGCAATGGGTTGCCTGCTAAATATTCCAACATAGCCCCCCCGCCAGAGGAAATAAAAACATTTTTCTTGTAACTCTCATTTTTAATAGCTTCATGTGTATCCCCGCCGCCAATAGTAATATTTTTAGCTTGGCTTTTAGATATGGCGCGCGCTAAAGCATAAGTGCCGTGGGCGTATTTTTTTTCTTCAAATTTACCCATGGGTCCATTCCAAATAATAGTTTTGGCTGATTTTAACTTGTCTGTAAACATTTTAACAGTTGTGGGGCCAATATCAAATATTTTATCATTTTTATTTATTTGATCCACTTTTTTAATGTCTTTTTGAGTGACAACATCAACTGGTAAAATTATTTTATTGACATTAAAAATCTTTCTGGCATGCTGAATACGACTCTCATCAAAAAGTGATCTGCCAATTTCAAAGTTTAGACTTTTAAGAAAGGTGTTTGCCAATGCTCCGCCAACTAAAACACAATCAGCTTTATTTAAAAATGATTTAATGACTGGTAATTTGGTGTTTACCTTAGCACCTCCTAAAATAAGCACCAAGGGCTTAGCTGGTTTCTGTTTAATGGCTTGAAGGTGTGCTATCTCTTGAATTACATCTAAACCATAATAAACAGGCAAATAAGACTGGATGGCTGATAGTGAGGCATGCTTGCGATGAAGCGTGCTAAAAGAATTGTTGACATAAATATCTCCCAAAGATGAAAGTTTTTTAGCAAAACGTTTACAATTTTTTTCTTCACGATCTGAAAATCTTAAATTTTCCAGCATTACCACCCCACCTGCAGGCAAATTTTCTACGGCTTTAAGTGCCGCCGAGCCAATATATCTTTCTATAGGGATAAATTGAATGTGTTTTTTGCTTTTAAAAGCGTATGTTTGATTTAAAATTTTTTCCAAATGATAGCAAACTGGTTTTAGGCTTTTTGATTTTACCTCTTTTCCTTGAGGGCGATCCAAGTGACCTATTAAGATAACCTTAGCTTGCTTGGCAAGTAAATATGTCAAAGTTGGCAGTAAATCTTTCAAGCGGGCATCATCATCAACTTTGAATTGGCGACCTATTTTTTTTAAAGGCACATCTAAATCAGCCCGCAAAAGCACGCTTTTATTTTTTAGCTTACCAATATCCTTAACTGATTTCATAATATTGTATTATAACATACATCATCCATTGATTGTTAATTGTTGATTAATTGCCTTAAGGACCCCCCATGCCATCAGTCCGCCTATAACTGCTGTGGCAAACTGGGGCCAACTCATCATTATGGCAACTTTTGAAGCCAACGCGCTGTTTAATAAACCTTGTATAATAAATGACGAAGTAATAAATAAAAATAAATATTTAGCAGAGGCGGCTATAAATAAAACGGGAAAATATGCCATATATTTTTTTGCATAATCTATAACTAATACCAAAAGCGTATTACTGATAATAATAAAGGGAATGACTGGAGCTAAAACTGCAGGTAAAAGTCCAGTGCTTAAAGCAATAGTTGAGGGCAATAGTCCAATCAGCACAGCGCCCCTTACCCCTACTAAAAAAACTGCTAAAATAAGCGTGGCATTTACAATTGGGCCTACAATCCATTGAGAATGAATGCCCAAAAAAGGAACTCCAGTAGCTAACGCTAAGAGTGCTATAAATTTCAACAAATAGTTGTAATCAATTTGTGTGATCTGTTTAGGGGTGAACATATATTTTAAAATTATTTTATAAAATTGAACAGTCAAATTATAATTGGCCATATCCAACGCGTGTATGTTCTGAATACCTTGGATATTGGCAATGTAGTACTTCATCAATAAATGCTTCATCACCTTGAAAATAATCATGATACGCTTTTAGAACGGATTTATTCTCATGAGCGGAGCGTATTTTATTGGCTTTATCTATATCATATAAGGCATTGGCTCTTGCCTGCCTAATATTGCTATCTACTGGCACTGGCTGACCACCTCCGCCAATACAGCCATAAGGACAAGCCATAACTTCCACATAATCATATTTAGCCTTACCTGATTTAATATTATCTAATAATTTTCTCGCATTGCCAAGCTCATTAACTACCGCCACCTTAAGCTTTAGTCCACCAACTTTAATGCTGGCTTCTTTAATACCCTTAGCTCCACGCGCTTGCTTAAAATTAATTCTATGTTTGCTTATATGGGAACCTTTTTTGAGTTTAAGTTTCATTTTTTTAAAACTACCCTCAATCAAATCCCTGTCTTTAATTTTGTTGGTAAGTATATAATCTGCCGTGCGCAAAGCTGATTCCATAACTCCTCCACTCGCCCCATAAATAATTCCCGCGCCCGAATGCTCGCCCAAAGGGTTATCCATTGCTTGTTGAGATAAATTGGCAAAATCAATTTTATTTTGTTTGAGCATATATGCAAATTCGCGCGTGGTAATTACATAGTCAACCGCTGGTATTTTTTCAAATTTCTTTTTTGTCTCATTATTTTTAATATATAAAAAATCATTGTGTATTTTGCGTAATT
>CAZVLW010000049.1:0-7022 GCA_964628705.1 uncultured Gammaproteobacteria bacterium | reverse complement strand
ACACCGCTTGCTGTTTGCTTTCGTCCAACAAGTCAAAATCCAAATCAAAAGAATCTCTGTTCAAGCCATAAAACAAGTGAGCGGCGGTTCCGCCTTTAAAACCCAAATGAGGTGAGATGGAAGTATCGGAATAGATGTCTTTTAATATCTGCAATAAGATATTTTTGTGCTTGGCGTAATTTACTGTCATAAATTTTTACCCCGTTAGATAATAATTTTTTAATCTTGTTTTTATAAATCGTTTACCCCATGCGGTCTTTAAATATTTTTCTCTATGAGTCGCGTCTTGTTGATTTAAACATGCCTCATAATAAACTAATTCAACAGGTAAACGATTTTTTGTAGACACGACCCTTCCAGCATTATGTAATTTTAAACGCTCTTTTAAATTATCAGTATAACCTGTATAAAACTGTTTATCTTTTTTACTTTGTAAGATATAAGTATAATACATATATTATTTATCTAACGGGATGAATTTCTTATACTCTTTAAAATAAATATTAACTTTTTTCTCCATTCGCTTGTTATTATAAATCGGCAAAATCTCAAAAACTTTTTCCCAATCTAAAACGTCTAAATTATCAAAATGATAATCTTTGCTGATATAGATTCTATCCAAAAAAGCCCTCTCTTTTGTGGCTATGGCCACGTTGCCGTTTTGCTTAATACCTATCGTATTGCTCAAAACGTAATCTTTCATGCGAATGTAAGATATATTTTGCCCGTCCACTTTAATCTCTCTGGTAACATACGAAGCGACAAAAATAGTTTCGTAATATTGAAAATTTATGCCTTCACGGATTAAAACCGTCTCAAAACTAATATAAGAAGGAGTATAGATTCTGGTGGCTAATTCCAAAGAATCGTAGTTTTTGTCTTTAGCGTAAAAGCCCCGGCGTAATCTGACTAATTTTCCAACCCTAACATATCTTTTTAATCTATCGGTCACGACTAAATTATCATTTTCATTCCATAACAAAGCCACATCTTTAATAGAAAAGATGGTTTTGGGAGATCTTAACAAGACCTCTAAATATTCACCTTTTGTCGGTTTTTTATCCATATATTTACTATTGAGGGTTATTAAATCCCTTTCCAGTTGAATTATAACAAAGATATAATTGTATTGCAAATAGTTCCAGTTATCCACATTGTTGTTTTTTTAAAACTTTGCTATACTAAAAATAACAAGTTAATACTTTCTACCTTACGAGGTAGACCTGAACGGTATTTCTTGCCCAAGAGCTCGTAATTGATTATTACAATCGTGGTAACTAGTTGCGAGCTCTTTTTCATCAGAGCCGGAAAACCAACAATTTATATTAATTACTCTTTGTGAGGTCTGAGTAATTAAAGGGAACCTGCCTGCCGGCAGGCAGGCCGTCCCTTCGTGAGGCAGGGAGACGCACTTCATTCTTGTTCTAGGTTTTCTTTGAAAAAAGTTTCCTCCAAAGACGGGCAGGCGGATTTCGTTCAGAGTTCGGAGCCACGAAAAAATAGCGAGTACTATCTCGCTATTTTTTCGTGGCTCCGCGGGTCGGACTCGAACCGACGACCCATTGGTTACATCTAATCCTTAAGTTTCCCTAAGGGATGGACTATCTCATCACCCTTCTCTATACGAGTGAGGGGCAGGGCGCTTCCTTTCCAAAAAAATCGGAAAGTACTTCCAAAAGGAATAGTCTCTGAACCTTCCCGCCAAATTGGCGGGCTTGGCTGCGGATTGCCTTATATAAACTTAGGTTCCCCGCAATTCACCCTGTTTTTCAATCTCGCTCTCGCGAGAAAGCTGCACAATGCCTGCGTGTAGTTCTCTATGACAGTTAGCACAAATCAAAATGCATTTGTCTACTTCTTTTTTCATACTCTCCCATGACCGAGTAAGTCCTTGTCCGGCTATGCCGAATTTTTTCTTAAATTCTGGCAAGTGGTGGAAATCCAAAACTTCTATACTTCGATTATAACCACAGATACTACACTGACCGCCTTTATACTTCACAGCTGTAAGTTTAATATCTTTTCTTCGTTTTGCAACAGCTTTTTTTAAGTATTCAGCACGGTCTTTATATGTTCTATTATCTGGCATACATAGAAAGGTATACCATGACATGTATGTAATGTACAGCCAATTGCTCTACCAACTGAGCTACCGCGGAATAAAAGATTTTAAAAACTTTTCACGTTCTCTCGCTTTAATTCTATTACCAATTTTTTCTTTATAAACTAACTTCCAAGGTCTATAACCTTTAGCAGAAAATACATATCCATCATTGTGTTGTACAACCCTTTTGTTAACATTCTTTGAAAGCCCAACATATAACCTTTTGTCAACCTGACTCTGAATTACATAAACAGAATATATTTCTATCTGCATAAATCAAAGTCTGTTGCTCCCTACCTGCCTGCCGGCAGGCAGGTACCACTGCCTATCTACCGATAGGTAAAAGCTACCGCAGAAAATGGATATATTTAAATTGTAATTCTTAAATTCACTCAATTTAGTGATTAATAATCTTTTAACTTTGCCATATCTAAATGCTCTTCAATTTTTTCTAACGCTTTTGTTTCAATTTGCCTAATTCTCTCTCTTGTAACACCAAATTCCTGACCCACTTCCTCCAAAGTGTGTGCCACCCCATCAATTAAGCCAAACCTCATTTCAAGGATTTTCTTTTCTCTAGGGGTTAATTCATTAATAATACTTTTAACATGGCCTGACAATAAACGCAAGGCAGCTGCCTTTGAAGGGCTGGCAGATTTAGTGTCTTCTATAAAATCTGACAACTTAGCATCATCTTCATTATCATCGCCAACTGACGTTTCAAGTGATACTGTTTCTTGTGAAATTTTCATAATATGCCTAATTTTATCTACTTCTTCGCCCATCTCAGCCGCAATTTCCTCAGGTAATGGCTCTCTGCCTAAATCCTGTATTAATCTCCTCTGTACTTGCTGAAACTTATTTATCGTCTCAACCATATGAACAGGTATCCTAATTGTCCTAGATTGATCGGCTAACGCCCTAGTAATTGCCTGCCTAATCCACCAAGTAGCATAAGTTGAAAATTTATAGCCCTTACGATAGTCAAACTTCTCGACTGCTCTAAACAAACCAATATTCCCCTCTTGGATTAGATCTAAAAGCGTTAATCCACCCCTACCTGCAAATTTTTTTGCAATAGAAACTACTAATCTTAAATTAGACTGAATTAATTTTTTAACCGCTTCTTTATCTCCCCTTTCCTTACGCTTTGCTAACTGAACCTCTTCTTCACTGGAAAGCAAAGGCGATTTGCCAATTTCTCGCAAATACATCTGAATTGAATCAGCTGAAATATCTGTTAAATCCAACTTCTTTTGGTCAAACTGAAAACCAATATCATCCAAAATTGATTTCCTTTCTTCAGCTTTTCCCAAAAAACCAACCTCTCTTTCTACCAACAGGATTCCTGCTTTGTCCAATTGGTTTAATACCTCCTCAATTTGGGGTAAATAATCTTCTATATCTGGAAACGCATACAACACCTCTGACTCTGTTACAAAACCCCTCAATCTCCCTTTTTGAATTAAGGATTGAAAATATTCCACCGGAAAAATTGCTTTCTTTTTGGCTTTCCTGCGACCCTTGGTAGTTTTTTTGGAAGCGGGCTTGGGGCTAATTTTAGATTTAGTTTTTGGTTTACTTGCACTTGTTTTTTTTCTACCTTGTGTCTTTTTAGCTGCTTTAGCTTTAACTTTGGCACCACTTTTACGGCTTTTATTTTTAACCGCCGCCGTTTTCTTATTTTTTTTGATATGTGTCTTTTTTTTAGCCCGCGTCTTCTTGGTGCTATTTTTAGAAGTTTTTTTAGTGATTTTTTTTGCTGGCATAAAAAATAAGATAAACTACCCAAATAGTTAATATTTGGGCCATTATTTTAATTGTTTAGAATAATAACTAAAATTTTCCAATAAACGATTTAATTTTTCCTGATATTTACACTTTTCTTGTTCAGTTAAATTACCCATGGCAGCTTCCAATTTTCTAATTTCATCTTCTGTCTGCTTCAATTGCTTTTTAATATAACTTTGCTTTAAATAATCAATCAAATTTTTTATTTCACTAACTGACTCGGCTTGAGTTAAATTTGCCAATTCAGCGCTAAGCATTTCCACTGTCTCAGCTTGAGTTTTTAAATTGGGGTAATACTCTTCAATATAATTTATTAAGGATTTATCTTGGGATATGTATCCTTTAGTATAATACACATTTAACGCCTTGTAAAGCTCCACCGCGTTAATCGGTAACTCACCTACATCTAAATTTTCAGCAATATAATCAGCATACTCTTCATCTTTTAACATATAGGCAAATAAGCGCTCTGAGACAGCATAGGGCTTATTAATATTTTCCTTAACCATCTGGTTACCTCTTTGGTCCTCTTGAGAGTCACTTGCCCTAAACCTTTTTGGTGTATTTGCTTTGTTGATTGCCTCCCTTAAAGCCGATTCACTTACATCAATTTTTTCTGATAATTTTTTAATATAACTATCACGCTCAATACTATTTTTTAATTTAATAATCAAGTTTAATAACTCCTTAGCAACTTCCTTTTTACTGGCAATGTCATTTGGATTGTATTTTTCTAAATATAAATCAAAAAAATAATCCATCGCCCAAATAGCTTGTTCAATAATATTTTGCCATTGAGCTACATCTTTTTTAATAAGTTCATCGGGATCTTTAGCCAACTCAGAGTTAATCACCGCCACTTTAACATTTATTTCATTTTGCCAAGCCATTTCAATACTTCTGCGCTGTGCCCGACTGCCCGCCTCATCGCTGTCAAAACAAAAAACAAAATTATTGGACAATCTTTTAAGTAAACTAACTTGTTGCTGAGTTAGGGCTGTACCTGAGACGGCTACCACATTTTCTACACCCGCTTGATGTGAAGCAATCACATCCATATTGCCCTCAACAATCACCACAAAATCTTTCTGTTTGATCGCCTGTTTGGCTTTATACAAACCAAAAATAACTTCTGACTTATTATATATTAAACTTTGTGGGCTATTTATGTACTTAGCTGAATCATCTTCCCGAAGAGCACGCCCGGTAAAACCTACCAAATTTCCATGATAATCTTCAATGGGAAACATAACTCTATGCCTAAACCTATCATAATACCCTCTACCCCCTTCTTTAACTACCACTATACCGCTTTGCATAATTTCCTTCTCAATATAACCTTTATCTAATAAATATTTATTTAATGCGTCCCAGCTATCCAGAGCATAACCCAAAGCCCAACTTTGGATGATCTCTTTTTTTAAACCCCTTTCATCAACCAAATAACTATAAGCTTTCTTGCCCGACTCAGTATTATACATTTGACTTTCAAACCACTGCTTGGCATTCTCATTAATGTTCATCAAGCGTGTTTTTAAATTCTCCCTCTTGGGATTATACTCGGGCAACCTTACACCTGCTTTATTAGCCAATATTTTCAGTGACTCTGGAAATTCAACTCTTTCCATGTCTTGAATAAAATTAAATATATCACCGGATTTACCACATCCAAAACAATGATAAAACTGCTTTTCACGAGAAACTGTAAAAGAAGGTGTTTTTTCCTCATGAAAAGGACATAGCGCCTTAAAATTTGTACCAGCTTGTTTTAGTGGAAAATACTCCCCTATTAAATCAACTATATCAATCTTTGATTTTATTTCATCCGTAGGGCTTTGCATAAATAAATTTAATTTAATTTAAAATAATAATTAACCTCTTCGTTTGTAAAACCGACTAAATTTGGTTCTGGATCTAAGACCACCCCTGTTTTATCAAAAACCACCCTGCGTATCAACTTAATCAGCTCTAAAATATCTTTTGTCTTAGCTTGATTGTCTAAATTTATAATAACTAAAGGCATATTTTTATATGACTGTGCCCTACCAATCTGCTTGCCTTTTAGTCCACAAATATCTATTAGCCAAGCACTGGGAATTTTAATACCTGACTTAGTCCAAAAATACTCTTTAAAATATTCCAATTTTTCCAATTCTTGCTGACTAAAGTTTTTCTTAATTTTCGCTTTTAATTTTTTATATTCAACTTCACCTAAAACTTGATTTAAAAACATTGATCCGCAATTCCCGTTCACATTCCAATCAGGCAATTTAGACTCTCTAACGCTAATAATCGCCTGCCTAATTTGCTCTAAACTGGGCTGGGCTATATTTTTTTTTCTAAAATATTCCTCTACATCCTTATAATCAGCATTTAATTGACCTTTTTTGTGTAAATTTAAAAAAATATTTACAATCACATATTTTCCTCTTTGCTCACCTTTAAAAACACTATACCTATATTTAAAATTACAACTCTTATTGTCTAATGCTTTAAATTGGTCTTGCTCTATATCATATACCTCAACTTTATCTAATACATCCTCTGCCTCAACTCCATAAGCGCCAACATTTTGTACTGCCACTGCCCCGCTGCTGCCGGGAATTGCGCTTAAATTTTCAACACCCCACCAACCTTGACCAACTGCATACTTAACTACCTCATCCCAAACTTCCCCCGCAGCCAGCTTTAATTTTATATTATCATTATCTCTACTAACCACCTCGCGCCCCTTGGTATTTATAAAAATTATCACACCATCAAAACCCCCATCGCTTACAATCACATTAGAACCACCGCCTAAAATAAAAAAATCCATATTTTTATTCTTAGCCCATTTTATTGCTAAGGGAATCTCTTCTGATGAATTCACCTCAATCAAATACTTAGCTGGCCCACCCACATGCATAGTGGTCAACTCAGCTAATGGATAGTTTTCTTTAATCTTAAGTTTATTTTTCATTTTTTAAATTTTATTTATAAATTCTAAAATAATATAATCTACTCGCCCATTCGGAAGGGGTGGGATTCGAACCCACGGTGCGCTATAAACGCACACATGCACTCCAAGCATGCGCCTTCGACCACTCGGCCACCCTTCCATTATTATATTTGTAAACGTTTATAT
>CAZVLW010000048.1:0-7062 GCA_964628705.1 uncultured Gammaproteobacteria bacterium | reverse complement strand
TTGATAAAATTGAACCAAAGAAAATATATACTTACTCCTTACCACTTACTCCTTATTACTTATTCCTTACTCCTTACTACTTATTCCTTACTCCTTACTTCTTACTTCTTACTTTCCCACAAGGACAGTTCTGCGCCAGCAGGACTGTTCTTAGGTGTTAAATCCTTTGTGCTTTGCTCAAGAACAGTCCTTTAAATATAAAATTTAAAGAACTGTCCTTGGCTTTTCACCAATTAGACGTAAATTATCTTAACGGCTCAATTTGATAAAATTGAACCAAAGAAAATATATACTTACTCCTTACCACTTACTCCTTATTACTTATTCCTTACTCCTTACTACTTATTCCTTACTCCTTACTTCTTACTTCTTACTTTCCCACAAGGACAGTTCTGCGCCAGCAGGACTGTTCTTAGGTGTTAAATCCTTTGTGCTTTGCTCAAGAACAGTCCTTTAAATATAAAATTTAAAGAACTGTCCTTGGCTTTTCACCAATTAGACGTAAATTATCTTAACGGCTCAATTTGATAAAATTGAACCAAAGAAAATATATACTTACTCCTTACCACTTACTCCTTACTACTTATTCCTTACTCCTTACTTCTTACTACTTACTTCTTTTTCTTAATTTTTTTTACCTTACTAAAACTGCCTTGCATAGCTTTTTCCAACTTGATAAATTGCTTGGGGCTCATCTTAATACTTTCAGTAAAACTGCCTGAGGGTAAAATAATTTTAGTTTTTTTTATAATGGCTTTATCTATAAACACAGGCAATTTATATATCTCTCCAAAAGCTGAAATAGCACCCGGTTTTATTTTTAACTTTTCTTTCATATCACGCTCCTTCGGTATGCTTACTTTGGATACTTTATTATAGATATCTAAAATCCTTTTTTTAACCTTACCCCGCTTATCTTTATCCGGCTTTTCATAACGTAACTCCTTATTACACTGAACTGCCCAATTGTTGACCACCTTTTTAAATTTGACTAAATCTAAATTTTTATCAGCCCCTAACAGCACTACAGCATAAGGCTTATTGCCACTCATAAAAGGTTTGTTAAATTTAACCAACAAGGCCTTTCCAATACTGTCCAATTTAACCTTTAAAGTCTGGGCTGCGTCATAAGCAGTATAAACTTTTTTATGCTCAACCAATTCATACTTAACATTTTGTTTATCTAAATATTTAATTATTTTTTTAGGTATCATAATAATACTTTAATTAGTAAAATGTGTTAAAAAAATACAATCAAAATAAAAGGGCCTCAACAGATCAACTAAATTTATCTAATTTCTCACCTTAAATGGGAGTTTCCTCTGTTCGCCTAATAATCTTTTTGCTTCTCGCCTGCCCTTATGTGTTAATCTCACCTCCCTAACAAACCATTTATGCGGAGTTCTAATACCATAGCCCACCAGCAATTCTCGACTAATTAATCTCTCTAAGCTTTTTGTGATGACCTTAGTTATTGCTTTAGCTTTACGCTTATCTTTAACTCTATTATAAAACTTGCCAAATTTTTCACGGCTTATTTTTACTTTGCCAGAATTTAAACATTCTAACAAAATATACTTCTGTAATGATGAGAGACGCATAAAAATCTGCCCTCACTTATATTATTATACCATAATTAGCAAAAAATGTAACATCAAAAGAGCTCAGAAATAAGACCACATATAATTTCACAGCCGAGGCAACAAAAAACCCTTACACAAAGGGCTGATCTTAGACTGACTAAAAAAATATTTGTCTAATCTTTATTTAAAACTATTATTACCGAAAAATTATTATACTACCGCTAACCTAATACTGATAACTATCTTTCTTTGTCAGAATATATATAATTTATAGTAATCTTAAAAATTTATAACTGTCTTAATCCGCTGCTGACTATATTCATTTGATTCTCTAAAAGCTTTCTCTACTTCGTCAATGCTATACCTGTGCGTAATTAAACTTTTAACATCTATTTTACCTTTAGCTAACAAATCAATTGAATCGTTAAATGAAAAAGCGCACGTCCAACTACCAAACACATTCAACTCTTTTTTTACCACTTGCATTAAATCCAACTTAGCTGGTTTTTCAAATACGCCCAATAAATATATATCCCCGTCTCGCCGAGTAATATCAATAGCCATTTCTGCAGTTTCTTCTCTGCCCACAACTTCAAAACTTTTGTCAAAATTATTTAACGATTTTTTTATCTTATAGCTATCTTGGCTATCTACCGCCTCATCAACCCATTTATGTTTTTGCACGAAATCCAATCTAAATTTCAATACATCAAAGCCGGCTACATACGCACCAGCTACTTTCAAAAGCTGTGATAAAAGCATACCTATTGGCCCTTGGCCAATTACAGCCACTCTTTTATCCAATAAATTATCAGTTTCATTGATTACATACATACCTATTGAAAGGGGTTCAACCATAGCCGCCTCTTCAAAATCAAGCTGATTTGGCACTTGATAAACCAACTCAGCGGGTATGGCTACATATTCAGCCAAAGCACCTGGGCGGTGCAACCCAATCACCTCAACAGCATCGCACAAATTTGGCTTACCTATTTCACAAAACATACATTCACCACATGGGATAACGTGTTCAGCTGTAATTCTATCACCTTTTTTAAAACCTTCAACTTGGCTACCCACCTCTTCAACTACACCTGAAAATTCATGACCGGGTACTAAGGGAGTGGGAAGTTCTTTCATTCCTCCCCGATAGATATGCAAATCTGTTCCGCAAATACCCACTGATTTAGTTTTCATTAAAATCTCATCCTTTTTTATTTTTGGTTTATCAAGATGAGTTAATTTAATTGTTTTAGGGCCTAAATACTGTGCGGCTTTCATAATTTTATATTATTGATAATTAAATTTTTAATCTATTTACTGCCTTTCTTCCAACTTAAGTTTGACTTTTTTTTGATCCCCTCTATGATACACCTTGAGCTCTACTGTATCTCCCACATTATGTGATAAAATCGCTTTTGATAAAGTATAATTGCCCTCAATCTTTTTGCCATCCACTTCTAAAATTATATCATTTTCTACCAAACCAACTTTATCAGCCGGACTACCGGGAATAACTGCCAACTCTTGCATACTCTCTCCTCTTAATATTAAAGCACCATAATCTAAGGGTAAATTATCTTGGCTTTGAATAAACCTATCCACCATCACATACCTCACACCAATCCAAGGCCTAACCACCCGACCATGCTTTTCAACTGACTCTATCACCCGCTTGACATCATTAATGGGCAATGCAAAACCAATATTTTCTGAACCCCTTACCATAGCCACATTAACTCCTATAGCTCTACCTTGCATATCCAATAGCGGCCCGCCTGAATTACCTGGATTAATAGCCGCGTCAGTTTGAATTACGCCAGATAATTGTTCCACTTGCCCAAATCCAGCTGAGGCGGTAATATTTCTCTTTAAGCCAGATATAATACCAGTGCTCACTGTATTACGATACTCCCCTAAAGCATTACCTATAGCAATCACTTCCTCACCCACTCTAATTTTATCCGAATCAGCTAAATCAATCTTAGTTAACCCCTGCTTGTTGATTTTCAACACAGCGATATCATTTACCGGATCTCTAGCTAAAACGTTGGCTTTAATTTTAGAGCCATCGTTTAATAAAACCGTATATTTAGCCTCCTCATCAGCTACCACGTGTTTATTGGTAACAATCATACCATCATTAGATATAATAAAACCCGTACCGCCACCTATCTCTCTTTCTTGAGTGCCATTTTGGCGGTATCTGGGAACTTGAAATTCAAAACCTGAATCATTAAAAAAATATTCAAAGAAACTATCATTAAAGGGATTATATTCCTCATAATACCTCTCCACTTTTGGCAAATCTTTAGTCACTATAATACTCACCACAGCTGGATTAACTCTCTCTACAATATCCGCCACTGATTCGCTACTTGCTAAATTTTCTACTACACCCTTATCCGACGAACTTTGATCACCTTGTCTAATTAACTCTTGCTGGGACGCATCTTGATGGGAAGCACTCACCTCTGATGTTGGCTGCCTGCCTAACAATCTTTGATTAAACCAAGGTCCCCAACTCTCATAAGTTACCAAACCAACACCCACTAAAAAAAAGACCAACAACACATCTAAAATTAAAATCAAACTTACCGTAACAATAAAATTGCGGCGGCTAAGTTGTATCTTTTTATCTGCCATAAGCTTTTAATTTACAAAATTTATAAATTTATAGCGTCAGCCAGCTTTTTAGCATAACTTTCTATCTCACCTGGCTGATAATCCTGATGAGGCCATGCGCGCAAGCCATCGCCACTCACTCGCGGAATAATATGCATATGCGTATGAAAGATTACTTGGCCTGCGACTTTGCCATTATTATAGCTAAAATTAATACCCCCTGCAGACAAAACACTTTGCATTGCCTTAGCAATAACCTTGGCCGCCTGATTCATATAAGCCAAATATTCATCTGAAGTATGTATAAAATCATCAAAATGTTCTTTAGGTATCAACAAGGTGTGACCTTTGCTAATTGGTTGAATATCTAAAAAAGCCAACAAATTATTATCCTCATAAACTTTATTGGCTGATATTTCACCTTGAATTATTTTACAAAAAACACAATCTAACATAATAATAATATTAATAATTAATTAGTTAAAATGCTTAGCTTGGCTGTTTTAAATAACCCTTAAAATAAAATATAATCAACCACCCTCAAAACAGCTTCAAACCATATAATTATTAAACTATCTAAATTGATTCATACTGCTTTTATTACCTTTACTACTCAGAGTACTCTTGTTACTATTTTGGACCAACTTAAAATCCTAATATTGTAATATTGTATCATACTTCTCCACCTTCTGCAATTCGCCATTAATCACCTTTTCAATATTATAAGTGCCAAATTTAGGAGCTTCCATATAACCCTGCATGGCCGCTTCTGCCAACCAGCCCGAATCAAGCCAATCATATAACCACTCATCAGTATATTTAACTTTTTCTTGATCCATCGCAGAACCAAGATTTCTTAACCATTTACGATTAAACTTTTCCTGACTGCCTAAAGGTTGAGTCATAATAATGGGCAAACCTAAAGCTGTATAAAAAGATAATTCCGAGGGTTTGGTCCATAAAATATCAGTTTGCGGCATTAATTTATTAAAAGTTGCGAAATAATCATCTCTATCTTTTTGATACAAAATAAAAATATTTTTACCAAGACTTTCTTTGAGTGAGTTTTTCTCAATTTGCTTTATAAAATAATCACGCACCCCATCCCTAATGCCAGCTACCAAATTAACAACCACCTCGCCTCTTTCTATAAATCTTTTTAAACTTTTTACAATATCTATACCCATCTCTCTTTGTGCTCCTGCTCCACCTACCGCAAAAGTGATTGTTAAAGGACGACCTGAAAATTTGGGTAGCTTGTCTTTACCCAACTGCTCTGCTATAGTCTTTTTATATTTAAAAATATATTTATTTTGCGGATCAAGATTAATTAAACGTGACGCTAAGCTTTTTTTTAACACATCTAAATTTTCACCACCCAACACCTCTTTAGGTAAAGGAAAACCCGTTAAATAAATATTTTCCTTTTTTACTCCATATAACTGCAATCTTTCATATACTCTTTTATTGGGCACTAAATATTTAATTTTACTTTTTCGCGGATTAGGTGCAGCCCAAGCCCGAGACACATCAGCATCACAAATAACTAAATAAATATCACTTCGATAACCAAACTCTTCAGCCATATAAGCTACTGTAAAAAAAGTAGTCAAAAGCGGCAACTTATTTTGATCAAGCTTATTAATTAAATGTTTACCCCATTCATTGTTACGAATCAAATGCATACTTGTACGCAACTGGAAACTGGGCTTAAATAAATTACGTCGTGGGTAAAAATCACTAATTTTTTGCATTTGATCCATACCCCAAAATAAAACATCTCCTAAAAGTGGTATGTGTTTAGCACGTGAAATAAACTCATACGGCTTTCTACCTTGGTTCCATAAATCACGATCATTATGCGGAATGCCCTCATAATTATTAGCTAACACCATCTGATTATTTTTATCTAAATATTTCAGTGGAAAAGCAGCACGCTGGTGACCATAACCCAAATCTACCGTGACTAAATTCACTTTTTGCATAAAATATTAAAAAAATAATTAATAATTTTTTACTGTGTATATACTTGAATAATTTAACAACTCTATCCCTAAATATTAAAATAACTAAATGGCTAAATGCTTATACTGCTTAGATAATTTTATTATAACTCATTTTCATTGGTTAGTTATTTTAAAGATTTTCCTTCAAATTCCTAATCTGCACATCACTTTCCAGCTCAAAATCACGTGGTGCTTTATCTGGATCAACGTTTATTTTCAAATAAATATGAACCAATTTTACTTCTAATGGATTGGCTGGAGCGCTTAACGGCACGTCACTTGGTTTACCTGAATAACTACCGTCATAATATTTAAATATCGGTTCATCTACAGCGTTTCTAACATAACGTGAAATTATATATTCCTCCTCATTATCAGACACATATTCAAGCGGTTGACCACTAGCTTCAGTTACTCCTTTAATAAAATTACTCCCCTCTAAAAAATATCTCACTCTTTCCACCGCGTTATCCCTATCATAGTCGGCATAAAAAACAAACTCAAAATCATTAGCTGATTCTATAGCATAAGACCCACTATCACTCGGTAGAGCCTCTCTGGCTTCTTTAACCATTCTACTCACCCCGCGCCTGGCTTCGTCAATAGCAATAGTTTGCCCGAAAGTAAAACTTTGCACACTATAAGTTTGACTGATAAATAACCACACAATTGCAACCACAAACAAAAAAATACCAATAGCTATTAATAATTCCATCAAAGACACGCCTTTTTGCTGTTTATATGAAACATTCATATAATTAAATTATAGCAAAAAAACGGCATAATTAAAAACAACTCGAATTAAGCCATCTAAAATCTAACCCAAACACCCTTGGTTGAGTCATATA
>CAZVLW010000047.1:0-7066 GCA_964628705.1 uncultured Gammaproteobacteria bacterium | reverse complement strand
TTAGTGTAAAATTATTTCCAATTAAGGGGTTATTTTAATATAACTTGTCATATAATAATAATTAATAAATAATTTTTAAATACATAATAACTCTATTAATAAGCCATGTTAATAAATACTTCTATTTGTATTTATTTTATTGTATATACCCATTTTATACTCTTTTTGTATGTAAAGAAGTTATGGAAAACTACCTTATAACCTTATGGAAATTTAAAACATTTTTCCCCGTAAGTGTTAATAAGTAACCTTATTTTTTATATCTACAAAGCTATCAACAGTGAGTGTAATTTTAACCACATGAAATATCACCAATTTTTTTAAGCTTTATTCACAAATTTTCAACCAACTTAGCACGACTCATTAAATAATTTTTGTTTTAAAAGGGTTATATCTTGCTTTAATTTTTCATCATCAGGTATTTGGTTTTTAACTTTAGTATATGCATGCATTGCGGTGGTGTGGTCTCTACCACCCAATTCTTGTCCGATGTTTGGAAAAGACAACTTCAACTCTTCTCGCATGAGATACATAATAATTTGTCTGGGCACCACTAAACCTTTTTTGCGGCAAGCTCCTACTATATCATTAATTTCAACTTCAAAATAGCCAGCCACTGTTTTTGTGATATTTTTTGGGGTAATAGACCCCTTCCTTGGTAGGTTGATTAAATTAGATATAATTGACTTAACTGAATCTATGGTTGGTTTTTCTTTTCTCAAACTATGGTGAGCCATAATTCTATTAATTGCCCCCTCAAGCTCGCGGATATTACTCTGTATGTTTTGGGCAATTAAATTAACAATCTCATCTTCTAAATTATATTTTTTTTCAGCTAACTTTACCTGAAGAATGGCAGTTCGTGTTTCAATATCTGGCTCACTAATATCAGCTATCATACCCCACTCAAAGCGCGACCTTAATCGGCTCTCCAGTGTAGGGATTGCTTTTGGTGGCCGGTCGGAGGATATAACAAGTTGTTTATTTTTTTGGAATAAATCATTGAAAGTGTGAAAAAATTGTTCTTGCGTTTGCTCTTTACCCTCCATAAACTGCACATCATCCATAATCAACAAATCAACATCCCTGTATTTATTTTGAAAATCTTTAGTTTTACCACTTTTAATACCTTGTACAAAATCATTAGTGAATTTTTCACAATTAGTATAGAGTATTTTTAAATCGGGATTTTTAGCACTTAGTTCGTGGCCAACAGCTTGCAGTAAGTGGGTTTTACCAAGTCCTACACCCCCGTAAATAAACAAGGGATTATACACATCACCGGGTTTATTAGCCACCGCTCGTGCCGCAGCGTGGGCCAATTCATTATTTTTTCCAACAATAAATTTTTCAAATTTATATTTTGGATTAAGGCCATGTGTGGAGTTAAAACCAACAGAAATATTATTTTTTTTAAGCTCCCCCACCCCCTCACTCGACTCACTCTTATCCACCTCCTGGCTTTCACTTTCTATATAATCTTCTTTTTTGGTCTCTATTTTATAAATAATATCTTTAACCCTGTTGTTGGTTAGCTTCTTAAGTGTTTTAATAATAAGATCGTGATATTTTTTTTCAAACCAGGCTTGAGTAAAAAGATTTGGCACGCCAATAATCACCCTTTCATTTTCTTCAGCAATAATAAAAGTATTCTTAAACCATGTATCAAAACTTGCTTTTGATAACTGTAACTCCAATTCGCCAAGTACAGCTTGCCAAAGTTCATCTTTATTCATACAACTTAGTTAATTATATATAAATAATTTAGTTTATGTTAAACACTATCACTGAATTAAAACACATTAGCTATAATTAAAATATAACATAAAAAAAATTATCCTCAAAAATTATGTCAAATAAGCCCAAATATTAAGAAAAGTTTTTTACCTGTGTACAAATGGTGGATTTCTTAGTGTATATGTTGATAAGAATTATTGCTATTAATTACAAATCTTATTATATATAGATTAAACTCTTGAGCCGTGTTTAATTGTGGTAGTTATATAAATATTAATTAAGCACAGTATATTTATTTTAGATAAACAAGTTACACACATTAATAAAAGCATAATGGCTAATTACTAAATAAATTTAAGCTTTATATATTAATACATATTGTTGATTAAAGCACTAAAATATGATATTTTTAACATATTAAAATAATATAAAATTTATTATTAATTTAAGTTAAAATAATTATGCCCAAAAGAACATATCAACCCAAAACCAAGAAAAGAGCCAAAGTACATGGATTTAGGTCACGTATGAAAACTAAAGCTGGTCAAAGGGTTATCAAAAACAGAAGACAAAAAGGTAGAAAACAATCATAATTGATTTATATAAGTTATATACCATATTAAAATTAAGTATTATAAATTTATAATTTTAGCTAACTTTAGTCAAAAATGTTAAAGAAAAAATATATACTTAAAGATAGAAAAGAGATTCAGAGAGTTTTTAATAAAGGTGATATTGTATTTAGTCCTTATTTTAATATAAAATATAACCTAAATAATTTGACATATTCTCGTTTTTGTATAATAATTTCAAAAAAAATTAGCAGAAGTGCTATTGATAGGAATAAAATCAAACGCCAAATAAGATCTATAATATTTAAAAATTTTACTAATATTGGTAAAAATTACGATTTTATTATATTAACAAAACCCCCTGCCATAAACCATCCTTATAAAGATTTAGCAAAGACATTTATTTTTTTATTATCAAAAGTAAAATGATTTACTTTATTAAAAAATCAATTTTAATTTTTATTAAAGTGTATCAAAAAACCCTATCTATGGACCATGGGTTTTTAAGTTTTTTAAAACCCCATGGACAATGTAAATTTTACCCCACTTGTTCGGAGTATAGTTACCGAGCCATAGATAAATACGGTATTTTAAAAGGTATAAAATTATCAACTAAAAGAATTGTCCGCTGCCACCCGTTTTCCAATGGTGGTTACGATCCTTTAAAATAGTAAAATATGATTGAATTATTTAACACCATACTTTATCAGCCAATTTTTAATCTTTTGGTATATTTATACAATACCATTGCCCTACAGGATGTTGGTATAGCTATAATTATTATTACCATTTTAATAAAAATAATACTTCACCCCTTAATGGTGAAATCTATTAAAGCACAAAAAGCACTTCAAGAACTTCAGCCGAAAATGGCAGCACTCAAAAAAAAGTATAAAAACAACCAAGAGGCGTTAGGTAAGGATATGATGAAGCTCTACAAGCAGGAAAAAATCTCACCCGCTTCCTCTTGTTTGCCACTTTTAGTTCAAATGCCCTTTTTAATTGCTGTTTTTAGGGTTTTTAAAAATGGGTTCCATGAGGAAAGTTTAAACTTACTTTATCCTTTTGTTGATAATCCGGGCAGTTTAGACCCGATAGCTTTTGGTTTTATAAATCTCCAAGAAAGCAATATTTTTTTGGCGATATCAGCTGGTATTGCGCAATATTTTACTTCAAAAATGCTGATTTCTAAAAAACAACCAGATGTAGGTGGCTCTAAAGACGAAGCTATGACCGCCAACATAAACAAACAAATGATTTATTTTATGCCCGCTATAACTGTTTTTATTGGCATAACACTACCTGGCGGTTTAACTTTTTATTGGTTTATCACCACTCTTCTAACCGCGGCTCAGCAGTGGTATATTTTTCATAAAGATGATCAAGCAAACGAACAACCCCTTAAAGTTGTAAACAAACAAGAAGATAGTCAAAATAATGATCAAGATATAAAAAAAACAGAAGGGTAAGCAGGGTTTTGTTTTTTATCCAAGACGTGAACCACAATTAAGTTTAGTAAACTTTATTTTATGAAAACATCCGCTCTCAAACTTAAAAAACTTCCTGTTGAGACCAATGCTGGCGACTATTTGGGTAAGGTAGGGGATTTTATAATTGATATTGAAACCCAAAGTATTTTAGAATACATTATCAAACCATCAAATCCAATTAGAGAGCTGATTGAGGGGGATTTAATTATCCACCGTGGACAAGTGTTGGATATTAAACAAAATAAAATAGTTGTTGAAGATAATGTAGCTGAAAAACACAAACAGCGTGAGCTTAAAGAAAATAAACAAACAGCTGAAAAAAAAACACCAGCCCTCAGCTAAGAATAGTTGTTGTGGTAAAATTAATTTAGCAACTTTAAAACCACCAAAAGGGTGGTTTTATTGATTTGGTAAATTATATAAATTTAATTGAATATAGTTACCCCAATTATCAAAACATTCTTTGTTTACCTACAATAATTTTCAGTTTATTTTTTAAAACCTCTATTTCTACAGGGGTTTTTAAACTTCTTTGTCTATCTATTAATACACTAGCACCCCTTTTTTTGTGTTGGATAGTTAGGTTTTTTACCGGAAAAACACTTACTCCTAAATTTGCGGTATCTTTATTTTTTTTAAATAAATTTGACCAAAATCCATTTTCTTTGGGCATAAACACAGCTTCCATTTTACCATCACCAGGGTTAGAGCCAAACTTAAAAGATGTAATATTTACATTATAAACACCGACTTTTTGATTGTTTTTAAGGGGATTTATATTATAATCCTGATAATCAAAAATTACATTTTTATTTTCCGCTTCCACCGCCAAAAGAAAATACTGTCTATTCGCCTTACCTATGTCAAAACTAGCCACCTTTCTGGCGGCTATTGTTTGACAAGCTTGGTTGAATTGTTTAATACCAAGCGCTTTGGCAAAAATATTTGGTTCACCTATGGGTATTATTCCTAAAACTATATCTTTATTAATTATCAAACTTGCCAATTTACTCAGAGATTGATCATTGCCTACCATAATAATATTTTTTATACCCATAGACTGAATTTCATCCACTATATCATCCAAATTTTTAAGTACATTGAGTTTGTAGCTTTTTCCATTAATACCTAACTCAGTTAATATTGATTCTATTTTTTGTATTTGCTTGGTGTATTTTTTATCTTTGGTAAAGATATCATAAATATAGGCGTACATATATATTCTTAAAAAAAGTATTAATATTGTTTATACAAAAATTTTATACAAAAAATCACTATTCTCAATCACACAATGTAATTATGGCACTTACTTTATTAGTTGGGTTGAGCACCACTCTCATCCCTTGTTTGTTTTTCAGGGATTTTTTGTTCAGCGCTTTTCATTTTTAAATTACCATTAACTATAGCACCATAAGCAATGCTAATTGTTTTAGTCTCCACATCACCCTCTATAACAGCCGATTGTTTAATATCCAGATGATCTTTTATTTTAACATTACCTACGATACGTCCAGCCACTTCCGCGTTAGACGCATTGACCCCAGCTAAAATATTTGCATTCTCGACCACCTTTAAGTAGCCTTTGGTTTTTAAGCTACCCCTCACCTCTCCTTCTACTACGATATTACCCTCACCTTTAAAATCACCCTCAACACTTACTGAAGGCCCAATAATAGTATCCACCGTGTCCTTGGTTTCATTGTCTTGTTTTTTAAACATAACCATCTCTTTTATAACCCCCCTCCCAGGTTATAATTAATTTTTATATTATACGATCAGCTTAATATGTTTAAGCTAAATTGTAAAGTCTTATTAATTAACTATTGAAAAAAAAGACAAAAAACAGTATTATAACAAACAGAATAAATAAAACCATCAGTGGGTGTTTGATTTATTATTTTAAAATTCAACTTTAAAACTTTTTTATTTTGCCCTCATAGTTCAATGGATAGAACGAAGACCTCCTAAGTCTTAGATTCACGTTCGATTCGTGATGGGGGCACCACATTGTAATTGTTCTTAAATTTATTTGCCACAATGTAAAGCTTCGGAGGATTTGGATTGTGGTGGAAAATTACGGGCTCATAGCTCAGCGGTAGAGCACTACGTTCGCAATGTAGGGGTCGAGGGTTCAAATCCCTCTGAGTCCAGTTAATCTAACCAATAAACAGCAACCAATCTAGACAACAATTCAACCCAACTGGTTTACTTGATTTGCAGTAAGATTTTCTTTAAATTATAATAATTTTAATCTTTGGGCCTGTAGCTCAGCGGTAGAGCGCATGCATGGCATGCATGAGGTCAGGGGTTCAAACCCCCTCAGGTCCACCAAAAAATCACCATTAGTGTATAATGGTGGTTTTTTAATAACTTAAAATTTATAAATTAATAAAATAACCAGATTTTTAATAATATTTTTTTTATTATTTCCACACCTTTTCAGTTAAGCGGTTAAGTATTACTACTAAGAGGACGATAGCCGGACCATTAGCAATATCTTGTCCCATATTTAAATACATAACCCCTTTTAGAATTTTTTACCTCAAACCCTAAGCCCCCGACTAGAGATATTTTTTTAATTTTTAAACTAAAGGGCGTATTTTCTAAAATTAAACAATTTGAAAAAAACAAAATATTTTTAAAAACCATACAAAATTCTGTTGCTAATTTTTTCAATTTAAAATTTATTGGTTGTTTGGTGTGGTAATATTATGGATAATGGTTTCAAAAACATAATGCTTATACAATAAATTAAACCACAAAAATACTAATGTCACCAAATTTGTTGACAAGTTGTGAAAAAGTCAAGAAATCTGTTGACAACTTTATATTTATAAAAACCATAATAATTTTTTAGTTATTCACACTATTGAAAACATATACACAGTTTCTAAACATTACTTTTTTTATTAAATTTAACACTTTCGGCTAATATAAGTAAAAAAGTTAAAAATTCGCCTATTTTTCAGAAATAATAATTTTTTTTAATAGAATTTACACTTTCGGCTAATATAAGTAAAAAAGTTCAAAATTTGCCTATTTTTCAGAAAAAATGATTTTTTATAAAAAAGATAAAATTATAAAAATAACTAATTTTTAACCGATTGATCCTAAAATTAACAGACAATCTGAGTATAAAGTAGTTGTTCAACTACTGTGTTTTTTGTTTAATCCCACATTATAAAAAAATGGCAAGGTAAAATTTGACATTTTATTACCTTCAATTACGAAATACCCGTGGAGCAAAAAAACAGCCAGTAATACAAA
>CAZVLW010000046.1:5151-7122 GCA_964628705.1 uncultured Gammaproteobacteria bacterium | reverse complement strand
TTATTATTTTCTAAATAATGAAATAAATTAAAAGCAACCTTTTTTAATTTATTGGTAGTTTTTCTTTCTGTTTTAATTTTTAACATAAAATTTTTTAATCATTTTATGATTGTTTTAAAAATGCACCAAACTGCATTTTTGGTTTTCAAAAAATTTGTTTTTATCCTTGTAAAACTGCCACTCAACTTGGGGACGCTCAAAAACAATATGCACCACATTGCCCCAGTAGGCTGCAAAAGCGCCATAAGAGCTATTTGAGCCGATAATTATATCGCACTGGCTCAAGGTAAATAAATCTTCCACTGCATTGCCGTTTGATTTTTCTATATTTAAAGTTTTAAATTTATCTTGTTCAATTTCACCATCAGAGCAGATTAAAAATACAGTTTTTTGGCTGTCTTTATTAAACTCTTTTAAATATTCTTTTAATATTTCAGCTACCTGACTGGAGTTAAAATAATATTTCCCATTCTCAAACAATTGTTTGTAATCGCCTTGACGCATATGCACGCCTACAATATGTTCATATTTTTCTTTTAATTCTTCTGTGGTAGTTTTTGCAAAGTTTAAAACTGATTTTTTAGGTTTAAAATATTCAATTATTTTATTTCTATATTTATGCCAGCCAGCCGGGTTTCTGAACATGCTTCCGCTAAAATAAATGTTACCATTCTTTTTTTCAGCCATGGCAATTTGATTTTTTTGTTTTTTTTCTTGATTTGGTGTTGGTGGCAAATAAAAAGTTTTATGATTTCCGCTTGATAATACTTTTTGTGCTTTAATTTTGTTTATGCCTTTAGTGAAAAAATAGTATATCCTTAGTTTAGTGGCAAGTTTAGAACTGCCAAATTTGGAAAAAAATATCCATTTAATAAACTTATTTTGTATTTTAAAATCAAAATATTCATGATAGGGGATTGAGGGCTTTTTGCCATGCGTTTTCCTTTTGCCACGAAAAGCATAATTTTCCAATTTTAAGCCCCTCTCTAAGCTATAAGCATAAATACTCATAAAATTCCACAACTGATTAGCCAGCTGCCCTTTACCCTGATCTAAAATGATAGCTTTTTTGGGCATAATTTATTTTTTAAAATAATAAAGCCCAGTTCCAAATCCTTTTTGAGGATCATAATAATTAAACATACTATTGCCATAAATATATTTTTCTTCAATCAATTTTAAAGGAGCAAACATCTCTAAAACATAGTTGCGTGTAAATGCTCTGTGGGCATTAAAATAAATTTTATTTGTAACATCAATGGGCAGACTAACATACAAATCTCCGCTTTCAGCTAAAATTCTTTTTAATTCTTGGGCCGCTTTTTCTGAACCAAAACTATCAAGTTTATTACCATACCTGCCGAGTCCAATATGTTCAATTACACATATGGAACTCAATGATTGTATGGAATTATCCTTGAAAGATAGATTTAAAATATCATCTTTTTTAAACTCTAAATTCTTTAGTTTTAAATCAATTGGCCTAATATCTACAAAAGTTGTAGGGGTAAATTGTGAAATAATAGAAACTAAATCTATTTTAGATCCAATATCTACATGTTTTTGAGGTTTTTTTTCAAATATTTTTCTAGCACACCATGCATCTTGAAAAAAATATATTGGATCAATATTTGTTATTTCAGTTTTATCAAAAATTGCAGGTTTAAATACCATCTGTTCAGATTCAAAGACATTATTCATTTCTAATGCTTTGTATTTTCCCCAATCCTTAAAATAATCTATTAAAAATTTTATTTTTTTAAACTTAGACGGGTGACTAGACAAAACATTCTTTATTTTGATTAGAAGCTTGAATAGCCTAAAACTGAGTAATATTTTTTTAATCTTTTTTAACATTTTTTATTATCTTATCATATATTTTTTTTACAACGTTTCGTCTATCAAATAATGGGACCTGTTCAGTAAGTTGCATTTGACTAATAATATTATCAGTCTTTTCCTCAATTTCAT
>CAZVLW010000046.1:0-5141 GCA_964628705.1 uncultured Gammaproteobacteria bacterium | reverse complement strand
TTTTTGATAATGCCATTAAATTGCGCAAAATGTTAAAATATATTACTTGTGATTCAATACCTTGGCATAAAATATATTCAAACAAAGCTAAGCTTTTTTTAAAGTCATCTTGCCAATATAAAATAACTGCTATAATAAATTTATGTTCTATTGCCTCAGAGTTTTTATATTTTTCTAAAAAAATATTCCTGCCATGTGGAGATTGCAAGGCTACCACATCACTATTAAAAAAATCATTATTATTTTTATTATATTCATCCATTAACATTTTTTTTATGTTCTTATCTTTTATGGAAGCATTTTTATAGATAGGATAATTTATTATTTTGTCAACAACCCTTTTATTCAGCAGGTGTAAAACGTCTTCAATAATTAAATAAAAATTTTTGGAAAAAACCCCTTTTTCATATACTCTTTCAAACCATGATTTTTCATTACCTTGACGGTGGTAGAAAGTTGTTTCTGGGACTATGTAGACTTTAAAACCATTGGCTAAATATCTAACTTCAAAACACTGACCGGTAAAGCCATGATGTAGCGGGTGCCCCCCAGCTTGATAATATTTTTCTTTGATAAACATAAATTGGTCCAACAATACTCCGTGTGGATGGAGTAAGTTAGTTAATAATATGGGTCTATCAGTTATTTTATTAGTATGTACTTTATATTTATTTTTATCTTTACTAAAAAACCTTCTTTCATAAATAGCCACCCCGTCAGCCTGTTTTGATTTTAGATAATTAAACATTTTGGGTAAACAATTTTCGCCAAGTATATTATCTCCATCTAAACAAAAAATTATATCACCCTTTGCTTTATTAACCGCATCATCAAAAGTAGCTGAGCCACCCATATTTTTTTTATGTATAAAATATCTCACACGATTGTTTTTTTGGGCATATTTTTTTATTATATCTAAAGTTTTATCATTAGAACCGTCATCTATCATGACCACTTCATAATCAATATCGTTAAATTCTTGCTTGTCAATAGAATCAACAGCCTCTTGAAGGGTGCCAGCTGTATCATAACAAGGCATGATAATTGATAGTTTTTTATATTTATTTTCCATATTTATTCAGTTATTCTTTGGGCACAGCCATAATATCCTTGTTGCAAAATATTAGTGTCCTTGGGCCCATCAGATTTTTTTAAAATTGTAATTCTATTGCCTTTAATGTTGTTTTGGACTGCTAAATTTATAGCAAATTGCTCTGCAAGGCGTTTCATTTCATTATAGTTGTCTTTATTCTTAAAAATTTTTAAACCCCGCTGCATAATATCATCAACATATTTTCTGGCTTGTGTGGCAATCGCATCACTCATCATTTTTTTAGGCAGTGAGATAAAAGCGGCTGTATAAACTCTATAATTAAGCCACTCATTTTTTTTGAAAAATTCTTTTACCAGCTTAGATTCATTTTCTCGTTCTTTTACACTTTTAGGGCTGACTAAAAAAGTAACTTTATCTTTATCAAGCTCAAATTCTCCATGCCAAATCTCATCTGCGTCAGTTAAAATAGCATTATGTCTGGCAGCATAGATAAATGCCTCCACTTTGTAATATTGCCATGGTCTATCACCATGATTGAATTTTTTTATAAAATCCACTTGGTTAGGATAGTCCAATTTATTTTTATTTAATAGCCAAAATTTATAACATAACTCATCACACAAAAAAGTTATTTTATGCAGTGGGTTATAGTAGTGCAGTGCATTAAGATTTTTTATAGCTAATTTGGCATATTCATTATTTTTTACGCACAAAATAACAAAATCATAATGATTCGCATTGGGTTTAGACAAGCCAAGCCCAAAAACTAATTTTCTAAATTTACGTTTACAAAACCATAAAAAGTCTTTTCTTTTTCTGTATAGATTACCTAATTTTTTGCGTAGTTTTGTTAATAGCATTTAAGTTTTTGATATTTTTTCAATTTGTTCTATCCAATAATCCATCCAGATAGTTTCCAGATTTGCCTTTTTCATAATTTGATTATATTTATTTTTTAAATCTTGTTCATTCAAGTCATCTAATTCATTCCATTTTTTAACTGGCCAAATTGGGACTCCAATTTTTTGAAAATACTCTGATGCCATACTTTTTTTAACAATCGGTATAACACCCAAATAAATTGCCTCCCATGTTCTATGGCATTCATGTCCGGCACCAGGCGGAGATATAACAAATTTATAATTGTTTAAAGTTTTAAAATACAAATAGGGCGGTAGTTTATTCTCAATAGTCACAGCTAAAGAATGATTTTTTATGTAGTCATACGCAATTTGTCTTTCTTTAGGGTTGGTGGTAATTTTAAAATGATAAAAAATTTTATTTTTTTTATTTATTTTCTTTTTGCTCAATCTTTTAAAATAGCTTGGCACACCTGTGCCAAATTTGTATAGATTCTCCAAGCCAATGGGTAGGGGGGTGATTTTAAGATGTTGGACTAAGCAATTTTTAGCAAACCATTGAATAATTTTTTCATCAAGCAATTCAACTGATTTCTTATCCACGCTTTCTATTCCTTGGTGAGTTATTAAAATATAGTTATTTTTTATTTGAGGGTGGACTTTGTTAAAAAATATATCCATCCAAGAACTATTCAACCATACAACATCCCCATTTTTTATTGTTTTTATTTTATTTTGCCAATCTTGCAAGTCATCAAAGTCAATATCAGATATTGCGCGAAAAGAATCACTGCTAATAAGCGGATGGCTTGAGGGGCGAGTTTGGTTAATAAGTTCGGATTTTATTTTAAACAATTTTTTTTCAATCTTTTGCCAATTGCTGTAAAATCTGGTTTTCCATGGATTAACTTTTATTACCTTAGCCATAAAATTTATTCGCGTATATTATAAACTTTATAAAAATAGGAATCTTTATCTGATACTAATTTATTTGGGTTACCTTGCTCTACAATTGAACCATTTTCCAAAACTAATAATTTATCAGAGTCCATTATGGTGGACAGGCGATGAGCAATTACCAAGACTGTTATCTTACCTTTAAGCTGGTTAATAATTTTTTGAATTTTAACTTCTGATTCATTATCTAAGGCGCTGGTAGCTTCGTCCATAATAAGTATTTCAGGTTCCCGTGCTAATATTCTGGCGATAACTACTCTCTGGCGTTGCCCTGCTGATAAGAAAATCCCCCTCTCGCCTATAATTGATTTAAAACCATTTTCTAACTCCTGTATTTCTTGGTATATATTTGCCATTTTAGCGGCTTCAATCATTTTTTTATGAGTTATTGATTTGTCATAAAATTTAATATTGTTTTCAATGCTGTCATTTATCAAAAAAATATCCTGCGAAATATAACCGATTTTAGATCGCCATTCATAAAGTTTTATTTGGTTTATATCTACTTCGTCACATAAAATTTTTCCATCTTGGGGTTTTAATAGTCTAAGCATTAAATCTACAATAGTTGTTTTACCAGCGCCAGACGGGCCGATTAGCCCTACCATTTCTCCTTTTTTAATTTCAAAGTTTATATTTTTTAAAATTTGTTTATGATCAGTATAGTGGAAAGAAATATTATTCAATCTAATTTTATCTTCAAACTTGAATATTTTATTACCATATTCGCGTTCAATATTTTCATCCGCCAGTTTATTAAACCTTATAAGAGTCTGAGCATAAGGCGCCAATTCATTTATATTGTGCAAATTGGCCACCAATTGCTGCATATATTGGAAGATCCTTTGGATTAGATAAATAACTGCCACTAAAGCCGCCAAATTAAAACCCCCAATTTTATAGCTGACAGCAAATACAATAGCTATAAAAATAATGCTGATAGGCTGTAATAGGGATTTACTAAAAGCACTTAATAAATACATTCTAACCTTTATTTTTCTTAAACTTTCAAAAAAACCGTTAGCTTTTTTGATAACCTGATTTTCAATCAGCATGGATTTAATGGTTTTCAATCCCAATACATTTTCATTTATAAAATGAGATGAGCTTTTATAAATTTTTTCCTCTTCGCCAGCCGCCATTCTACCGCGGTAAATCAACGGTTTGAATATAAGGAAAATAAACGCTCCAATAATAAGGGTTACTAAAGTAATAGTGAAAGATATGTTTATAGCCACGGCAATATAGACCACCAAGCTTATAATAACAGAAAGTATAACACTCAATCTTCTTAAAAGAGACCCAGCTTTGGCGATATCATTTTTCAATACTGCTTCCAAATAACCTATTTTTTGTTGCATTAAAAAATCCCATTTAGCCTTAATCACCGCATGGTAAAGCTTATTGCGTGATTTTTTTTCGTAGTCAGCTAAAATTTTACCTTGCAAATAATTGCTGATAACTGTAAAAATAGCTTTAAAAGTAAATAATATCACTATCATTGTCAGTAAATATTTAAGGGAAAAACTGATATTTAAATACTCAAAAGCTCCCCTGATGAATTGGGAAATTGCGTCATCCCCATAGTTTTTGCTGTCAGTTACCATAGACAGCAAGGGGATAACAGCATTAATGCCAATACCCTCAAGCAACGCACTGATAAATCCAAAGCCGGTAAGTACTGCCACTTTCCATTCATAACCCCTCAAAACTGCCCTGGCGCTATGTAAAATATTGGTTACTTTTTTGTCGCCTTTAATTACCATAAATAAAAAACGCATAGCTCAAACTATGCTTAAATCTTACAATATTAACCCATTATTTGCAAATAGAAAAATTCTTTGATAGTGAATTTGTTTTAAATATCTGACTTGATTTTTCTAAATATTAATCTTATAAAATTTTTTAATTTACGTAAAATAAAATACTTTGTATAAATATATATAAACATTAACTTTGGGTAGGGGGTTTTATAAAACAAAACGTTAGTTGGCTTATCGAATCTGCATGCGTACCCAAGTTTTATAAGCTTCTTAATAGTTTTATTAACTTTTTTTCTTAATTCATGATCTAAAAAATCATGGAATTCAATTGTTAATTGATTTATTTTCTCATAATTATCTTTTGAAAAATTTTTAATAATATCAAATTCAGCGCCTTCGATATCCATTTTAATTAAATCAATCTTATTTATATTGTATTTTTTTAAGATGTCTGTCAATCCCTAAAAATACTATACCACTTTTTACTTTCAGTTAAGGAAAGATTTT
>CAZVLW010000045.1:0-7168 GCA_964628705.1 uncultured Gammaproteobacteria bacterium | reverse complement strand
ACTGGTAAACCACTTGAACTGGGCGGCTCATTGGGTAGACTTGAAGCTACCGGTCAAGGCGGTTTTTATGTGATTGAAGAGTTGATTAATAAAATGAAAAAAAAACCCAAAAATACAACAGTGGCTATTCAAGGTTTTGGTAACGTGGGTTATTATTTAGCTAAATTGCTCTATAAGCGTGGTTATAAATTAGTTGCACTTTCTGACTCCAAGGGTGGTATATTAAATAAAAATGGTAAAGATATGAATCCAGAGAATATAATGCGAACCAAAAAAGAAAAAGGTATGATTGATGAATGTTATTGTGTGGGAAGTGTATGTGATTGTGAAAATTTTGAAAGAATTAGCAATAAAAAATTACTTGAGTTGGATGTAGATGTGCTGGTACCCTCAGCTCTTGAGGGTGCTGTTAATAAAGATAATGCTGGTAAAGTTAAAGCTGAGATAGTGGTTGAAATGGCCAATGGGGGAATTAGTCCAGAGGCGGAAAGTAAGTTACTTAAAAAGAAAAAAATGGTGATACCCGATGTTTTAGTAAATGCCGGAGGGGTAACGGTTAGTTATTTTGAATGGGTACAAAATATTACCAATAATTACTGGACCCTTGTTGAGGTAAATAAAAAACTAAAAAGCATTATGCAGGCGGCTTTTAAGGACTGCTGGAAGCTTAAAAATAGTTATCAAACAGATATACGTACGGCAGCATTTATATTGGCGTTGGGTAGAATTGAGTCAGCTATGAAATTAAGAGGATATAAATAGTTAGTATTTTTTAAATTGATGAATTATAAAGATTAAAAAAAATAGCCTTATGAAAAGCTATTTTTTTTATTATTTATGATTTTATTTGTATTTACTAAATTCATAGAGTGCAATTGCAGCAGAAGATGCGACATTGAGAGATTCTTTTTTGCCTTGCATGGGTATATATAAAATTTTATCTGATAACTTTAAAACCTTAGGGCTAACTCCTCTTTTTTCATTACCCACAATTAATGCGCAAGGAAAATTAGGCTTAAAAGTTTGAATATTTTTACCTTGAGAGTGGCATTCTATGGCATATATGTTAACATTCTTTATTTTAAGCTGATGAATTAATGTATGGGTATGCCAGTGTTTTTGCCAATCAATATAATTTTCAGCCCCTAGAGCGGTTTTGGAAATTTGCTTTAACTGCCTTTCAGTAAAATTATTTTTTTGGTGTTTTCCAGTATAACCAGTATATCCAGTTAAGTATATTTTAATCACTCCGAAAATATCACTTGACCTAAAAAGAGAACCGAGGTTGTATAGTGAGCGTATATTTTGAGCTATTAGGTAGAGTTCACGAGGCATAGGTTGGGTGTATAAATTTTAACAATTTTATGATATTATAAGTGTAGCAGGGTCCAAAGGGTAAGCCAAGTAAATTAGTTTATGGTTGGGTTTGTCTGTCATTTTATAAATTTTGAAAATTATAGTGATTAGACCTTTAAGTACTTAAGTATTTTTTGTTTATAATTTATTTATGAAGCCAAATTATAGATTGGAAAATGGGTTATTTAGAAATGGTTATCAAAGCATAGCCGGCTTAGACGAGGCTGGCAGAGGTGCTTGGGCTGGTCCAGTGGTGGCAGCAGCAGTGGTAATTGATAAAAATAATAAAATTACTGGGTTAAAGGACTCAAAGTTGCTAACCTCTAAAAAAAGAGAGTATGTGTTTAGTATGATATACAAGCAAGCTTTATCGGTGGGGGTAGGGATGGCTTCAGAAAAGATTGTTGACAGTTATGGCATACTTGAAGCCACCCGCCGCGCGTTTTTAAAAGCCATTAGGCATTTAGATGGTGCAGTTGACCATTTATTAGTAGATGGTATACATTTATTTAAGCATGACTTACCAGTAAGGTTTATTGTAGGAGGTGATAGAAAGGTGGCTTCCATAGCCGCAGCCAGCATTATTGCTAAAGTAACACGAGATAAAATCTTGGAAGATTATCATAAAATATATCCTGCGTATGGTTTTCATCAACATAAAGGTTATGGCACCAAGCAGCACAGGAAAAATATTTATCAAAATGGGGTCTGTGAAATTCATAGAAAATCTTATAAGCCCTTGATTGATTTTAATATTTGATAAATCTTTTTTATTTTTATATAATAAGATTATAAATAATAGTTTATGCAAACTAAACAAAAATTTGGAGGTAGTCAAATTTTGAACGCTAGAGATATTTTAGATAATCAGCTTGGATTAACTTATGGAGCTACGGTGGCTGATTTGGGTTGTGGTGGTTCTGGTTTTTTTGTATTTCAAGCGGCTGATTTAGTGGGTAAAGAAGGCGTGGTATATGCAGTAGATATATTGGATATGGTTTTAAAAAATATAGCTAACCGTGCCAATATGTTAGGTATGCATAATGTAAAAACTGTACGTAGTAATTTAGAAAGGTATGGCGCTACCCCAATCCACGATGAGACATTGGATTTTGCCTTATTGGTGACTGTATTGTTTCAAAACAAGCATCCAGAGCGGGTGATAAAAGAGTCAGTTAGAATGCTAAAAAGTAAAGGAGGGTGTTTAGTAGTTGACTGGAAGCAGGGACGTTTCCCCTTTGGCCCCAAAGCGGATATTAAATTGGATATGCAGAAAGTTGAAGATTATGCATTGGCGGCTGGGTTGAAAAAAGTAAAAGAGATTGAAGTGGGTAGATTTCATTATGGTTTGATTTTTGAAAAAATTTAGTTACCAGTGTTACAAATTATAAATGCGGTACCAAGATCCGAATAAATATTTTAAAGCCCCCAATCAATGTGATTTATTTAAAGAATTAATTTACCGGTTAAATTTGAATGTTAGATTATGTTTAAGCACGGAAGAATTGTTTGGTAAAAGTATATTTTAATTTATTTGTAAAGTTTTTTAATTAGTAGCAGTACGATTTTTTATGTCTAATTTGCTAACATTGAAATATTGGCTTGACCCACTACCCGGTCCATGGCTGGATGAAAATGTGAAGATTGTTTATGCTGTTTTTGGATTGTTGATAATAGCCGGTATGATTGCTTGGGTTTATCGAGCACGATTTAAAAATGAAAAATTGTATAGTAAACTATGGCGTAAGATTGAGTATTTTTGTTTGACAATTGGTATAGTGGGTTTGCTTTTAGCTTTAATTAGGGAGCAAAATATTTATATTTTAAGTATGCCTTTTTTCTATATGGTGTTGTTTTTAGCGTCATTGTGGTGGTTGTATAAAATATATAAATATGCCAGCTATGAATTACCGAGACGCAAAAAAGAAATAGCAGAAGAGAAGAGAAGAGAAAGATATTTACCTTAGATAATATGAGTTATACAGTCAGTGGTTTTGGTAAACAAGGTGAGGAGTTGGCCTTAGAGTATTTAAAACAAAAAGATTATGATGTGGTGGTGCAAAATTTTTATACGCGTTTTGGCGAGATTGATTTGGTTGTTTGGGATAAAAATAAAAAAGAGTTGGTTTTTGTTGAGGTAAAAACAAGGGGTACCCAAGACTACGGTAGGCCAGAAGAGGCTATTGACAAGCATAAATTGGCTCGCATGGAAAGAGTGGCAAATATTTTTTTAAATAAAGTTGGTTATCATAATTTTTATAGATTTGATTGCGTGGCTATAGAGCTTGGCGGGAATGGTGATTATAAAATTAAACATTTTAAAAATTTAAATAATTATTAAGAGTTATGAGATTTTTTAAAAAGAAAACAAATAATACAAAACAAAAGATAGCAGTAAGTGCAAAGGATAAAAAATTAGCTGGGCAACAAACACCCGCTTCAGATGATAGTTGGCTGGATCAAAAAAACCCCAAAGCACAGGCGGCTGAACTTTCAGTGGATGTTTTTGAAGATAATAAAAATATTGTGGTTAAATCCACATTGGCCGGAGTTAATCCAGAGGATATTGAGGTGAGTCTTAATAATGACACACTTACCATTAAAGGAAAAAGAGAGTCGGCGGAGTCCTCTGAAGGGGTGAATTATTTATTGCAAGAATGTTATTGGGGTGTTTTTGAGAGGTCTATTAATTTGTCAGCCGAGGTTGACAAAAGTAGTATAAAAGCAGAGATTAAAAATGGCATATTAACTATTCGTATGAGAAAAAAGAGCAGTCCAGAGAAAGTTAAGGTGAAAGTTGAGCAGGTATAAGGATATTTTGGTTTTATTCTATGCTGAAGCAATGGGTTATTTTTAATGTTGTTGTGGTAAATTTATGTAAAGTTATTACAAAAATAGGTTAATTTTAAATCAGTATTGTAGTATATTTTTTGTTAACATATTTTTATGGAAGAGATATATAATCAGCGTAAATACGTCAGAGTAACCGTAGATGGCATTGAGGGCGATAAGGTGCTTTTGTTTTTTGACGATGGACAGAAAATAAACTGGCCTAAAGACGAGCTTCCGAGTGGTATCATTGAGGGTAAGCAGTTAAAGTTGGTTGCTTATACTGATGAGATGGAAGAGCGTGAGCGTGAAGAGATTTCAAAAAAATTATTAAATGATATTTTAAAAATTGATTAAATGGCTAGTAAAGATTTTTTTAAAAAGTATTTATTTAGTTATAAGTGGTTGCTCGCGGGTGTGGCCATTTTTTTTGCTGTGGTTTTGATTTTAATCGGTTTATGTTTTATTTACCAAGATTATTATCAAAACAAGGTTTATCCAAATGTGGTTTTGGGTGATTTGAATTTGGGCGGTAAATATAAGAATCAGGCCAAAGCTTTAATTCAAGCCAGGGTAGATAAGTTAAGAGAAGAAGGGGTAACAATTAATCATAATGGGCACAATTTTAAATTAAAGCCAATTGTGAGTTCTGGCGCTGAAGGTAGCTTGGCTTATGAATTGTGGTATTTTGATGTGGATGAACTTGCTGATAAGGTGTATTCCGTAGGTCGGCAAAATAACAGTCTTTTTCAGAAAATAGCATTATTATTAAAGACGAAAGAAGTCCAGGCGGATTATAAGTTGAAAGAAGATCAAATTATAGAGATAATACAGGACAATTTTGATGGTTTCAAGATTGATTATAAAAATGCGGATTTAGTTTGGCAGAACAAAGAATTTATTATTAGTCGAGAGCAAATAGGTGAAGTGTTTAATTATCAGGGAATACTTTTAGAGTTGAAGAAAAATTTAAGTAATTTAAATCAGATCACAATTCAATTACAAAAAAATATAAAAAAACCAACTATCAAAAAAAATGCAGTTGTTTTTACCAAAGATATTGCTATGCAAAAATTGTCCCTGGCTCCGTTTGAGTTAATTTTTGAAGTACCAGAATATTATCAAGGTAGAAAAAAATTTGAAAAACAAAGTTGGTTTATAAATAAGGATGATTTAGCTTCAATGTTGAGTTTAAAAATTGATAGTGAAAATAAATTTAGTTTAAATAACGATTTAGATGTTTATGTTGGGTTAAACACACAAAGAGCGCGTGAATTTTTAAAGCAAATATCTTTGCAGGCTAATACTCCAGCTAAAGACGCAAAATTTGAAGTAAAAAATGGAAGAGTAGTTGAGTGGCAGTCATCTCAAGATGGTTTTAAGTTGAAAATTGATGAAACTGTTGAGCAGATTGAGTCGGCATTAGTTAAAAATGAAAAGGGTGTTGATTTGGTTTTGGTTCAAGATAAATCAAAACTTAGTAATCAAAGTGTAAATGATTTAGGCATTGAGGAATTAGTTGCCGTGGGTGAGTCGGATTTTAGTGGGTCGCCACCAAATAGAAGGCATAATATCAAAATTGGTGCTGAGGCATTGAACGGATTGTTAGTTAAACCGGGTGGTGAATTTTCTTTACTGCAAGCTTTGGGTGAGATAAACAAAGAAAGTGGTTATAAGCCGGAATTGGTTATCAAAGATGGCGTAACAGTGCCAGAGTATGGCGGTGGGTTGTGTCAAATAGGTACTACTACTTTTCGTTTGGCTATCAATGCCGGTTTGGAGATTACTGAGAGGCGGAATCATTCGTATAGAGTGAGTTATTATGAACCAGCCGGAACAGACGCCACTATTTATAACCCTTGGCCGGATTTTAAGTTTGTTAACAATACCCCGGCGCATTTGTTACTACAAACTAGAATTGAAGGCAATAAGTTAATTTTTGAATTTTGGGGAACGGATGACGGTAGAGAGGTAAAAATTACGGATCCAGTGATTTACAATATTGTTCCACCAGGTAAGCCGGAGTATATACAGACGGATAAACTGGAGCCGGGTGAGAAAAAACAGGTTGAGTCAGCTCATAGTGGCGCGGATGCTTATTTCAAGAGAACAGTTAGCTGGCCAGAAGAGGTTGATAAGGAAAAAATAGAAGAAACATGGCATTCACATTATGTGTCATGGAAGGCTAAGTGGTTAATTGGCGCTTCTCAGACCACAAGTACTGATGAGGTGCATCTAATTGATGAATGATTAATTTTTGAATTATAAATATGGTTAAAGATTTTTTAAGTTTTTTAAAAGACTATAAAATAATCAGTTTAGGATTAGCATTTATTATGGGTGCGGCGAGTACTTCATTAGTAAAATCTTTAGTGGGTGATATAGTGATGCCCATAGTTGCACCTTTTGTATTTGGAGAGTCTTGGAAAGGTGTATTGTTAAACATTGGGCCGGTGTCAATAAAATAGGGCTCTTTTCTTGCCGAATTGCTTAATCTTACTATACTTGCTTCTATTGTATTTTTAATTGCCAAGAAAGTTCTTAAAGAGGAGAATGTTGGTAAAAAGTTAGTTTTTAAGTTGAGGTGTATTTAAAAAGTATTTCTAATATAAAGAGGTATAATTAATTTTTATTTTTTAGTCAACCGTAAAGTTAGATCAATATAAATGTAAAATAAAAAATCCGCTATTTAGCGGATTTTTTTAAGTTCTACTTACTCCAAGAGAAGAAAATCTATTTTAGGAAAATTCGAGCCGAGGCCAAAATTATCCTAAAATAAGATCCCCATGCTCGTCGTCTCTTGGAGAAAGTAGTGCTTAAAAGAATATAAAAACAGGTTTTATTAGCCAATCCCCTGTTTTTATAGTAAAAAAGAATTTTTTTGATTTTCATAGTATCCTAACATGCCTAAAAATATTTGTCAAGTTTTTCGAATTAAGCCATCTAAAATCTAACCCAAACACCCTTGGTTGAGTCATATAAA
>CAZVLW010000044.1:1653-7258 GCA_964628705.1 uncultured Gammaproteobacteria bacterium | reverse complement strand
ATTAGCGATTTAAAAAAATCATTGCAAAATAAGTTGGACTTAACTAAATTAGAAATTGATAAAAAACTAACTGGCGACTTGGAGATAAGGGTTAGCCTTAGAGAGCCCAAAGTTATCTGGCATGAAAGAGGGGATTATTATTATTTGGATGGATTCGGTTATGTGATGCGTGCAGTTCCTTTTGATCAAATTGAATATGATCTCGTAACTCTGGGAAGGGCAAGCTCTACTCAGGTAATAGTGGGTGATTTTTTGTTAAATTCTAATCAGGTAGACTTTATTGTCCGAGTCAGGCAAGAGTTTAGCAATTTGTTTGATGATGTGTTAATCTCTCAAGTTAAGTTGAGAGATTTAGATGATAGTTATTTTAAATTTGTCACAAATGAAGGTTGGTATTTTATTTTAGCTATGGAAAATAATCCAAAAGATAAACTTATTTATTTAAAAGGATTAATTGAACAGAAAATAGAAAACAGACATACGATAGAGTATGTTGATTTACGTTTTAATGATAGAATTTTTTACAAATAATCAATTAAAATAATGTGTTTATGTTGTATATCGTCTCCAGTCCTATCGGTAACTTATCAGATTTAACCCTGCGTGCGCTTAATATTTTATTTGAGGTTGACATAATTTTGTGTGAAGATACGCGAGTTACTAGAAAGTTGTTAAATCATCATAATGTCACAGGTAAAGAGTTAATCAGCTTTCATCAGCACACCAGCCAGCATAAGTTAGCTAAGTTATTGCCTTTAGTGGAGCAAAACAAGGTAGCTTTAGTAAGTGATGGAGGAACTCCGGGGGTGAGCGATCCTGGGGTTAAATTGATAGCTTGTTTATATAAGTATAATAAAAATATAAAAATTGTGCCCATTCCAGGTCCGAGCGCGGTTTTAGCGGCCCTATGTGTAGCTGGTTTTTCAGCTGATAAGTTTATTTTTTTGGGTTTTGTGCCTCATAAAAAAGGCAGAAAAAAAATTTTGGAGCAGATTTTGGAAAGTTCAATAACAGTGGTTTTTTTTGAATCTCCCCATCGGATTGTTAAATGTTTAACTGAGTTGAATAAATTGATCAGTCAAAATAAAGACAAACATTTTGTGGTTTGCCGCGAGTTGACTAAAAAGTTTGAGTCTATATATAGAGGCACTCTTCAGCAGGTATTAGCACAAGTTTCAGCTGACCCAATTAAGGGTGAGTATACCGTAGTGGTTTCAGGACGGGATTAAATTAAAATAACTTTCAATATGTATAACAAATCCACTGTTGCTAAAAATACTACATATTACACTGCGGCTTTAATCGGCCAAAAGATTTTGGCTTTTATATATTTTTCTTTAATTGCCAGGTTTATTGGTGCTGAAGATACCGGTAAATATGTTTTTGCGCTTTCTTTTACTACTTTATTTGCTATATTTATAGATTTAGGATTAGCGCCGGTTTTAATACGTGAGATAGCTAAATTTAAAGATAAAACAAAAAAATATTTATCAAATATTTTAGCTTTAAAAATTCCCTTAGCTGTGGTGACTTACGTGGTGGTGGTTTTAATGATAAATATTTTATCTTACCCAAATATTACCAAGCAGTTGGTTTATATCTCCGGGATAATTATGTTTATTGATTCATTCTCATTGACTTTTTGGGCTGTGATGAGGGGGCACCAGCGTTTGAAATATGAAAGTGTTTCTGTGATAGTCATGCAAATAGTCACAGTTGGTTTGGGCGGTTTGGTGCTTTATTTAGATTTGGGTTTGTCGTTGTTAATGAGCGCCCTTTTGACAGGCAGTATAGTCAATTTGATTTTTGCTGTGGTGAGTGTTAAGCGCAAATTAGATATAAATATTATTCCGCATTATGAGCCTCAGGTATTGAAAATGCTTTTTAAGATAGGTGTGCCTTTTGCTTTGGCTGGAATTTTTTCGCGTATTTATACTTCTTTAGATACAGTGTTGTTGTCTACCTTGGCTGGTGACCAAGCTGTAGGTTGGTATTCTATTCCTATTAAAATTACTTTAGCTTTGCAATTTTTGCCAATGGCTTTTATCGCGGCAGTTTTTCCGGCGATGAGTGAAAATTTTATTCAAAATAAAGAAAAGTTGGCTGTTATTTTTGAGCGGTCATTGCGTTATTTAATGATTATTAGTTTACCTTTAGCCGTGGGAGTGATAGTTTTAGCGCGTCCTTTTATTATTAATATTTATACGGTTGAATATATCAATTCTATTTTACCTTTAAGAATATTAATGATAAGTTTGTTTTTCTTGTTTATTAATTTTCCAGTAGGTTATTTGTTAAATGCTTGTAATAAGCAAGTTACCAATACGGTGAATTATGGGCTAACTGTGGCAATTAGTATTATTTTAAATATTATATTAATTCCGCGTTTTAGCTATATTGGAGCCGCTATAGCTTCATTGGTGAGCACTTTTGTATATTTTGTATTGGGTATGTATTGGGTGCCAAAAATTATCAAATATAATTATTGGTATATTATTGCAAATTTTTTAAAAATTTTACTGGCCAGCGCGATGATGGGTGGTGTTATTTATTATACAATGATTTATTATACCAATTTATCTTGGTTGTATTTAGTGCCCTTAGGCATTTTTGTATATGGTGGAGTGATGTGGTTGTTGGGTGGTATAAAAAAGCAAGATTTATCTGATGTTTGGGCTTCTGTGAGGAATAAGTAATTTTGTTAATTTAAAATGAGTACCGTTATGAATAAAATTTTATTGGTGACAATTGATTTTTGGCCCCGGATAGGCGGTGTGGCTAATTATTATTTAAACCTATGCCAACATCTTAAAGATAGGGTGGTAGTTTTAACAAATGGAGCGGGGCCTGGAACTGAAATTGATAAATACCAAGATTTGATTAATTTTAAATTATATCGGCGTAAGATATTATTGGACTTTTTACGACCTAAGTGGCTTTTAATGTTTATACATATTTATAGATTATTAAATCTTAAGTCTATGCAGTTGGATTATGGGGGGAGAATAAGCCAGCTTTGGGTGGGAGAAATATTACCAACCGGGACAGTGGTTTGGCTTTTGAGCAAGCTTGGCTTGATTGATAAGCCATATATGGTGAGTTGCCATGGAATGGATTTATTACAAGCCGCTAAATTTAAACGCAAGAAAAAATTGGCCGGTTATATTTTAAGAGATGCCGAATTAGTGCTGGTTAATAGTTATTTTACTGCTAAGTTAGTTAAAGATTATGGAGTTGAGGAGGGCAAAGTTAAAGTTATTTATCCGGCTATTAATCCTGAGTTGCCTAAAGTTGGCAATAAAAAGCAGGAAATTATATCTAAATACGGCCTTAAAAATAAAAAAATAATTTTATCATTATCCAGATTAGTTGACAGGAAGGGGTTTAGTAAAGTAATTGAAGCTATGCCTAACGTGTTGGCTGAAATACCAGAAGCGGTTTACATTATTGCCGGCAGTGGACCTGATTTAAGGACCATTAAACAAGCCAAAGGAAAACTTGATCAGCGTTGGCAAAAAAATATTATTATTTATGGTATGGTGGATGAGCAAGAAAAAGCGACTTTGTATGAATTGTGTGATGTATTTGCTATGCCAGCTAAATACGACGATAGAGATGTAGAGGGATTTGGTATAGTTTATTTGGAAGCGGCTTTAGCAGGTAAGCCAGTGGTGGCTTCAAAAAGCGGAGGTGCACCCGAAGCTGTATTAGATGGCAAAACAGGCCTGTTAGTTGAAGCTGAAAATGTAGAGGAGATAGCCGGGGCAATTAAAAAATTATTAACTCATCAAGTTTATGCTGATGAGTTAGGAAGCTATGCCAGACAAAGAGTGTTAAGGGATTTTGATTGGGCTAAAAGAGCCAAGCAATTTGAGGAGGTTGTTGGAAAAGTAAGTTAGCCCATCAAGGTCAGGGTATTCAGGTGAGTGGCAAAATATATAAATCAACTATAAAGTATAAAATTATATGGTCCAAAAAAAATGTTTAGTTACTGGTGGAGCTGGTTTTATAGGTAGTCACCTGACTGATAGATTACTGCAACTTGGTTATTATGTGGTAGTGGTGGATGATTTTTTTTCAGGTAAAAGGCAAAACCTAAAACAGCATAGTAATCATAAAAATTTGAAAGTTATCAAGGCCAGTATATGCGATAGGCAATTGGTAAGATTTTTTAGAGGTGTTGATATGGTTTTTCATTTAGCCGCCATTCCACGGGTGCAGTATTCAATAGAACATCCCCATCAAACAAATGAAGTTAATATCAGGGGCACTTTAAATGTATTTGGAGCCGCCAGAGAGGCGGGAGTTAAAAGAATTGTTTATTCTGCCAGTTCATCTGCTTATGGCGATCAAGATAAATTGCCGTTAGTAGAATCAATGGCGCCCAATCCTATGTCGCCTTATGCTTTGCAGAAATTAGTAGGGGAATATTATGCGCGGCTTTTTTATAAAATTTATAATATTGAAACTGTCAGCTTGAGATATTTTAATGTTTACGGTCCGCGGCAAGACCCATCAGGGGGGTATGCTTGCTTAATCCCAAAATCAATAAAATTAGCTATTCAAGATAAATCTCCCCAAATATACGGTGATGGCGAGCAGACAAGGGATTTTACATATGTTAAAGACGTGGTTGAGGCAAATATTATGGCGGCTACTGTTGGCAATCAACAGATTTTTGGAGAAGTTTTTAATATTGGTAATAGTCATAATTTGTCTGTGAATTTTGTTGTAAAAAAAATTATTGGTAGTCGGGATATAAAACCTAAATATTTACCTCCTGTAATTGAGCCCAAAGACACATTGGCCGATATAAGTAAAGCTAAAAAATTATTAGATTGGGGGCCAAAATTTAAATTTGAGTCAGGCATTGCTGAAACAGTGGAGTGGTTTGAAGGCGGATAACATATAGTATTTAGATTTATTTTTAAAGCCTTCTTAGTTCAAAATAAATATAATTTTATAAAAACATTTTGTAAACTATATTTTATGCTTTCAATTATTATACCTACTTACAATAAGCCGAGGGAGTTAAAGAAATGTTTACGTGCTTTAGAAAAGCAAAGTTTTAAAGATTTTGAGGTAATTGTGGTTGATGATGGGGGGCAAAATGAATTGGATTTTATTGTCAATTCTTTTAATTTGAATATAAATTTGTATAAAATTAAGCATGGAGGCGCGCCTAAAGCTCGTAATTATGGATTTAGTAAGTGTAGTGGTGAATATATTTTATTTTGCGATGATGATATGATACTCAAGCCAAATTGTTTGTTTAAGATGAAAAGTGCATTGGATCAAGATAAAGATATTGATTTTGTGTATAGTGATTTTAGATATGGCTTGAAGGCGTTTCGTGTGCCTGATTTTAGCTTATCTAAATTGCAGCAAAATAATTATATTAATACCTGTTCTATGGTGAGAAGGCGAGTGGTAGTATTATGGGATGAAAGTTTAGAAAAATTCCAGGATTGGGATTTTTGGTTGCGTATGGCAATTAATGGCAGCAATGGCAAGCATTTAAAAGAGATATTATTTAAAGCGTATGTAACTGGCGGCAAAATAAGTTTTTGGCTACCCAGCTTTGTTTATAAGTTGCCTTTTGTTG
>CAZVLW010000044.1:0-1643 GCA_964628705.1 uncultured Gammaproteobacteria bacterium | reverse complement strand
TGGCAAACAGTTGCGAAAGTATAGAAAATGGAAAGATGTAATTAGGCGTAAGCATAATATTTAGTCTATTGCATTTATCAATAAATGGTTTTATAATAAAATTAAAGGTTAAATGAATAGGTTAATTAGCATTAACTAAATTAATTATAAATTTATGGATAAATTAAGCCAAAAGCCAATAGATCTCTATTTAGAGGGTAAACAGATTGAGGGTGAAAAAAAAGATAAAGTTTTAGCTGCTATTACGCATATGGTTTATAATCGTAATCAGAATGTGGTTAAGTATGAGAAAGCTGAAGATGAGGTGGGGAAAAAGCAGTTTATGCGTTCAGTTGAAGAGTATGACCAATTAATTGAAGAGAAAATAGATCAAATTTTAAATGGTAAAAGTGTAGAAACTTATGATTTCTAAACCGGTTGTTTTAGCCATTTTAGATGGATGGGGAGTAACTGCTCCATCAGTGGGTAATGTGGTAACTAATTCCAATTTAAAATATTGGGATTATTTGTTAGCCAATTATCCTTCCACTTTACTGCAGGCGTCAGGCGTTGCGGTTGGTTTGCCTTGGGGAAAAATGGGCAATTCAGAAGTGGGTCATTTAACTATTGGTGCAGGACAAATTTATTTACAAAGTTTAGAGCAAATAAATCAAGCAATTTCTAAGGGTGAGTTTTTTGAAAATCAGGCTTTTTTAAAAGCAGTCACTCATGTCAGAAACAACAAATCAAAACTGCATATTATGGGTTTATCAGGTGATGGTGGAGTACACGCGTATCAAGCTCATTTATTTGCATTATTGGAGTTTATTGAAAAAAATAATTTGAATGATAAAACTTATTTGCATTTATTTTTAGACGGTCGTGACACTGCCAAGGATAGCGGATTGGGGTTTATTCAAGAAGTATGGGATGAAATTAACAGCCACAATAGTGGTCAGTTGGCTAGTCTGTCTGGTAGATTTTATGCTATGGATAGAAATAAGAATTGGAGTAGAACGCAAAAAGCATATCAAGCTATTTTAGGCAAGTCTAACAAGCTGGCAGAAGATCCACTTAAAGCCATTCAAGAGTCTTATAAACGTGAGATTTATGATGAAGAATTTGAGCCGCTTACTTTAACTAGGGATGGTAAGCCAATAGCAGAAGTTAATGATGGCGATGCCATAATATTTTTTAATTATCGCGCCGACAGGGCGCGTCAGCTAACAAAAGCTTTCGTGTTAGATGAATTTAGTGAATTTAATAGAGAAAAAAAATTGAATAATTTATTGTTGGTAGGGTTTACAAAATATGAGAAAAATTTACCTATTGAGGTGGCTTTCCAAAAGCCAAGTATTGAAAACCCTCTGGCAAATGTGGTGAGTCGGGCTGGGTTAAAGCAGTTGCATATTGCTGAGACTGAAAAGTATGCCCATGTTACTTTTTTTATCAATGGTTTAAAGGAGGATCCTTTTGAAAATGAGGATCGTATTTTAATACCTTCTCCGTCAGTGGAAAGTTATGCTGAACAACCGGAAATGTCAGCCCAAAAAATTAAGCAAAAAGTTTTGCAAGCGCTTAAAAAAGATAAGTATGATTTTTTGGTAATCAATTTTGCCAATCCTGATATGGTCGGTCATAGTGGTGATCTTCAAGCTACAATT
>CAZVLW010000043.1:0-7437 GCA_964628705.1 uncultured Gammaproteobacteria bacterium | reverse complement strand
TAGCATTAGAAGACCGAGGATAAGGAGCAAAATGCCGCCGATAAGGTGGGAGTATTTGGTAAATTTAGCGCTAGATTGAAACATCTGCCAAGTAAAGCCGGCAATGAGAAGCACAATAATATCATCTAACATATAGAAAAAGTCATATCCAACCAGGTATAGATAGTAAGATGTATTAGGTAAATCGTTTTGAGATAAAATTTGGGTATAAATTGCCGGTATGCCAGCCGAACATACCAACTCAATCAAATTGACGCTAAAAGCAATAACAGCCACGGCCGCAATCATAGCTATAACAGATTTTTTATTTAAACTATTTTGCAATTTATTTATTATTTTATTCTTTTGTCCACTGTTAGTAACTTCGCAGGTAAGTTGGTTCTGTTTCCTTTTTTTGTAATAATCACGCAAGAAGTAAGCTCCGGCAACCAGAGCTACTATACTTATGATAATTTGGACGATTCGGGTATAGCCGATAAATAAAAATGCATTTAGCCAAGCTGATAAAAAAATAAAGTATGATATAGCTGAGGCAATAATAAAAGTTGAGCCCACAATCCAAAGTTTTTTGCGCGAACCGGTGTTTAATAAAAGTGTAATAAGCACCACTAAAGCCCACATAGAACAAGGGTTAAAACCATCCAAGGTGCCTAAAACAGCTGTCAATAAAGGCAAAGACAGCATTCTTAAGTCGATATTTCCTATGATGGGGTAATTAATTTTCTCCCCATCTTGATCAGTTTTATTTCGTGTATTAGTTGCCTTGCCGGAATTATTGGCGATGTATATATTTAAGGCATGTTTAATTTGACTGCCTGTAGTTTGTTCATCTAAAAAACCGCTAATCATTTTATTTCCCACAATAAGATAGGGTACACCTCTTGCTTTTTTACCATCCACCTCTTGGCTCATTTGCATTAGTAAATTGAAATTTTCGCGATTGTTGTATACCTCAAATTTATATATTTTTATTTGCGCGTAATCTTTTTCAATTTTATCTAAAAATTTTTCTTCAGTCGCGCAATGAGGGCATCCGTCTCCCCAAAAAAAATATACCGGCAATTTATCGGTATTTTTATCTATATTTTTAGGAGCATAACTAATTGCCCGTGCTTCAATTGCGCTATAATTAAAAAATATTAGCCCTGCTAAAAAGCTAAATAATATTAAACTACCCAATTGCCACTTAGTTATGTTTATCATAATGGTATTATATAAATAATTTCTATATGGGTCAAATTATATATTTATCTATTTAATGAACCATTAAGCTCTTTATTAGAGTGCCACCATATTGTAAAGATTTTTATTTTTTTGACTAAAGTTAGATTATTCATTATAATTAATTCACATTTATACAGCTAAAATCAATATTTATGTTGAGATTATCCGAGATTGAAAAAGATATTCAAAAATTTTGGCAAGAGCATCATATTTTTAGAAAAAGTTTAAATAAAAAATCTCCGCAAGGTGATTATATTTTTTATGACGGCCCGCCTTTTGCTACCGGTGCACCGCACTATGGGCATATTGTAGCCAGTATTATGAAAGACATTGTGCCTCGTTATTGGACTATGCGGGGATACCATGTTGAACGCAAATGGGGTTGGGATTGCCATGGATTGCCTATTGAAAACATAGTTGAGCGAGAGCTTAACTTAAAAAGCAAAAAAGATATTTATGAATTGGGCATAGCAAAATTCAACCAAACCTGCCAGAGCAAGGTTTTGCTTTATGCCGAAGAGTGGCGCAAGGTGATTGATCGTTTGGGGCGTTGGGTTGATATGGATAATGATTACAAAACGATGGATGTGGATTATATGGAAACTATTTGGTGGGTTTTTAAAGAGCTGTGGGATAAAGGATATATTTACCAAGGTTATAAATCTATGCATATTTGCCCACGCTGTGAAACCACCCTTTCTCAGTCAGAAGTTAGCCAAGCTTATGAAGAAATTGACGACCTCTCAGTTATTGCTAAGTTCAAGTTAATACAAAGCGGTTTAAAATTACCAGAGACTGAAATCAAGGGCAATATTTTTGTTTTAGCTTGGACTACCACGCCTTGGACCCTGCCCGGGAATGTTGCTTTAGCCGTTGGTACAGATATTCAATATGCGGTAGTTAAAAATTTAGACTCTGACAGCCAAAATGAAATATATATTTTAGCCAAAGAAAATTTAGCAGAACTAATGGGGCAAAGAAAGTATGAAACATTGGCTACCATTTCTGGTAAAGATTTAGTCGGTTATAGCTATGAGCCACTATTTAATTACTTTAAAAATAGAAGGTTGGATAATATAAGCCACGCTTTTAAAATATATTCAGCCGACTTTGTCAGCTTAGAAGACGGCACTGGAGTAGTCCATATTGCCCCTGCTTTTGGTGAAGATGATATGAATTTGGGCAAACAAGAAAATTTGCCGTTTATCCAGCACGTTAACCAAAACGGTCATTTTGTAGATGAGGTAGTGGATTTTGCCGGTTTGCCAGTCAAGCCAAAAACAAACACCATGCAGACTGATGAAAAAGTTGTAGCATTTCTAAAAAAGCAAAATTTGGTTTTTGATTCGCAAATTTATTCTCACAGCTATCCGCATTGCTGGCGTTGTGATACACCACTATTAAATTATGCTACCAGTTCATGGTTTGTAAATGTAATTAAAATAAAAGAAAAAATGTTGGATTTAGCTGATCAGATTAATTGGGTGCCGTTACATATTAAACATGGCCGTTTTGGCAATTGGCTTGAGGGGGCTAGAGATTGGTCTATATCTCGTCAGCGTTTTTGGGGTTCAGTTATGCCGATTTGGCAATGTCAGTCGTGCCAACAGCAGCAAGTCATAGGATCTATTGAAGAGTTGCACCAAAAAGCGCCTCATGCTATTACTAAAGTCATTATTGCTCGTCATGCTGAAAGTGAAAAAAACATCCAAGGTTTATTTGATAGTGATGAAAATTCCAATTATCAACTTACTGCTGAAGGCCTTAAACAAGCCAAAAAACTTGCTCGCCATCTAAGTAATGAAAAAAATGTTGTTATTTATTCTTCTCCATTACTGCGTGCGCGTAAAACCGCCCAAAGCGTAGCCCAACAGCTTGGATCAGATATTATTGTTGATCAGCAATTAACTGAAGTTCAAAGTGGTAGCTGGGATGGCCTTATTGAAACAGAGATCAATAAATTGTCTGACAGGCAGGCATATTTAAAACTTTCCGAAAAAGAACAATTTACTGCTAAACGCGGAGGGCCAGAAGGTGAGTCATGGCAAGAGGTTGAACAGCGATTAAGAGAATTTTTTGACAAAAAGGTAAAAGAGCATACAGGACAAACTGTAATCATGGTGGGCCATCAAACATTTATCTATCTTTTTAAATCTTTATTCAATTGGAGTTTTGAAAAAAAATCAGCCAAGTTGGAAGAGCCGAGCTGGCAAGGTTATGCTATACCCCATACAGTCTATATCAACAACAACTCGGGTGAGCCCATGGATTTACATAAGCATATAGTAGATAAAATTACTTTCTCGTGTAGTCACTGCCAAGGAGAGATGCGCCGTATTGACGATGTGTTGGATTGCTGGTTTGAGTCAGGTTCAATGCCCTATGCCCAAATGCATTATCCTTTTGAAAATAAGGAGCGTTTTGAAAGAAATTTTCCGGCTGAATTTATAGGCGAAGGTGTTGATCAAACACGCGCTTGGTTTTATTATTTACATGTTTTAGCAACCGCCATTCAAGATAAACCAGCTTATAAAAATGTTATTGCCAATGGCATAGTTTTGGCTAAAGATGGTAAAAAGATGTCTAAAAAATTGCAAAATTATCCCGACCCTACTGAAATTTTTAAAAAATATGGGGCTGACGCCTTGCGATATTATTTGACATCTTCACAGGTGATGAAGGCGGATGATCTAAATTTTAGTGAAAAAGATTTAACCGAACAAACCAGGTTTTTTAACACCTTATTTAATGTGGTAAGTTTTTATCAAATGTTTGTTAAAAATCAAGAAGTTGCTCCATTTGGTTCATTTAAACTGGAAAATATTTTAGACCGTTGGATTGTTTCCCGCTTGGCGGAGTTTAGATTTAAAGTAACTCAAAAAATGAATCATTATGATTTACACGCTATAAGAGAAATTCCAGAATTTATCAATGATTTATCAACTTGGTATATCAGACGCTCCAGAGAAAGATTTAAATCCGGCCAAGCGCAAGATAAAGTTCAAGCTCTGAGTACCCTCAAATATGTGCTAAACCAATTAGCTCTGGTGATGGCTCCTTTTATGCCATTTACCGCAGAGTATCTCTATCAACAGCTTGGCAAGGCCCAAGAAGAGTCAATCCATTTAGCAGATTGGCCAACAACTGATAAAAAAAATATTGATCAAAAAGTCTTAGATTTTATGCGCCAAACAAGAAAAGTGGTTGAGTTGGGGCTCTCTAAGCGCACCCAAGCAGGTATTAAAGTTAGACAACCTTTAGCCAAAGCTAATATAAAAAACATCAATTTAGCTGATGAATATTTAGAGCTTATTAAAGATGAGTTAAATCTAAAATCAATTGAACAAAGTGCAGGCAGTGGTGAGATTGATCTTGAGCTAGATACACATATTTCTTCAGATTTAAAGCAAGCAGGGTTATTGAGGGAGTTTATCCGCACAGTCAACCAATTAAGGAAAAAGATGAGTTTAACTATTGATGATAAAATTATTTTAGAGTATAGCACTCAAGATAATCATCTTAAATCAGCCATTGAGGAACATATAGATGATTTGCGCCAAGCAATTATGGCAGATGAAATTAAAGCTGTTGACACAATAGATAATTTATGTAAAATAAATGAAATTGAAATTTATATCAATATCAAACAAAAATAAAGGAGATTTAAAATGGAAAAGACAAAGAATGTGATTACAGTAGATATGGGTGGATTTAATGCCCACATATCAAATGAAGAATACTTCTTGAAACATTTTAAAGAATTAAGCTATGGAGATTATTTTTTTTACTATCTCCACAATGGCTGGAAAAAGTGTATAAAAACAAATGAACTCGGGGAAAAACCAGATCCTATCTGTAATGCCAAGACGGCAGATGGGCGCGGGTTCTTTTATTTAGCAGAAAACACTATCATTAGGGCTTTGTAAAAGCCCTTTTTATTTTGAATTCAGTTTTAACCTTGGTTATTTTATTAATGCTTAATTGAATTTGCTCATAAGTGCAAAACCATCTATAATAATGCCATGTATTACAATACTTCAGCTATTATTTTATCACGGCAACTAATGGGACAAAATGATTTATTGATTACTACGTATAGCAGACATAAAGGCAAGTTGTCTCTTCAAGCTCGGGGAGCCAAGCGTATTAAAAGCAAAATGGCCGGCCACCTTGAGCCCATCAGTTTGAGTTTGTTAGATATCGTGCAAGGCAAAAGCTATCCACGAATCATCGGAGTTAAATTAGTTGACCCTTACTTTCTAATTAAAACAGATTTAAAATTAATTGCCTACGCTAGTTATTTTGCGGAAATTTTAGATGGGCTCACTAAAAACGATGAGCCAGACCCAAATATTTTCAGCTTGGCCGTCAAGTCATTGAATTTTTTAAATCACACACCACCTGCTTCTTATTTAGTTATAGCGCGTATCGCCTTTGGTTTTAAATTGCTCAACTTATTGGGTTTTAATCCGGCGTTAAAATTGAACACATCACAAAAAAGTTTAGTTCAAAAAATTATCCGCCAAGAAGTATCTGCTTTAATCGGTGATGAGCAGATAAAGAGCGCTTTGTCCCAGCTCAACCGTCTATTAGACACCGAACTCAATCAGCAGTTGGAAAAAGAAATAAAGAGTCGCCAATTATTATATTATATTGCCAAACACCATGTTTAAGATAACTAAAAAATCACATATCTCAAATGCCCGATTAGCTACACTTAAAACAGCCCATGGTCGCATTAAAACACCTTTTTTTATGCCCATTGCCACCAAAGCTTCTATTAAGGCGCTCCAAAGTAGTGAATTGAAAAATTTAAATGCGCAGATATTATTGTCAAATACCTATCATCTTTATCTTCAGCCAGGTATGCAAACCATTAAAAAAGCTGGCGGTTTGCACAATTTTATGAATTGGCACGGTCCGATTTTAACAGATAGCGGAGGTTATCAAGTTTTTTCATTAAGTGGGGCTGGGGGTAAAAAATATTCATCTCAGCTTAAAGATAACCAATCTTTTAGCAATCATACCAATTTGATTAAAATAATTTCGCGTGGAGTGGAGTTTAAATCTTTTATAGACGGGTCAAAGCATTTTTTTACGCCAAGTAAAGTTCAGTATATTCAAGATATTATTGGCTCAGATATTAAAATGGTTTTAGATGTCTGTTCTTCTTATCCAACCACTAAAATTCAGGCAGCCCAAGATACAACATTGACTCATCTATGGGCACAAGAAGCACTTAATTACCATAAAAGTAAAAGCTCATCAAGCAGTTTGTTATTTGGCATTATACAGGGTTCAGTTTTTAAAGATTTGCGTATCCAATCAGCACAATTCTTAAGCAATTTGGATTTTGATGGTTACGCCATCGGCGGGCTGGCCGTAGGGGAGGAGGCTAAGCAAATGTATACGGTGTTAGATTATTTAATTGATTATTTACCATTGCGTAAACCGCGCTATTTAATGGGCGTAGGCAAGCCAGAAAATATTATTCAAGCCGTCAAAAGGGGAGTGGATATGTTTGATTGTGTCATTCCGACTCGCGAAGCCAGGCATGGTCGCCTTTATAAATTTAGTGACAATCAAAAATTTAATTATCAAATAGTTAATATTTTTAATGCTAAGTTTAAATCTAACTTCGCCACACTTGATAAAAATTGTTCGTGCAGTTTATGCCAAAATTACTCTTTAAGTTATCTCTATCATCTATTTAAATCAGGCGAGCCGCTCGCTATTAGATTGGCAAGTTTGCATAATTTAAAATTTTATTTAGATATCTTTAGTAGAATTAGAAGTGAAATCAGGCAGGGAAAAATGTAACAATTTATTAGAGAGCTTGACTAAAGCCACTTTTTTTGCTAATATAAAATTAATATTAAAAATTAAGTATTGATCACATATGTCTAAAATTGCAGTTATCAAAACAGGCGGCAAGCAGTATTTAGTGAAAGAGAAAGATGAAATAAATGTTGAAAAATTAAAGCAATCTCAAAATAAAGATACCATAGAATTTGAAGCCCTCTTGGTAGGCGAGGAGAATGGTAAAGCATTAGAGTTGGGCTCTCCGCAACTATCTGAATCTAAAGTAGAGGCTAAAATTGTAAGCCAAGGCAGAAACAAGAAAGTTAGGGTGGTGGATTATAAATCAAAAACCAGACAGCACTCCGTATATGGCCACAGGCAACCCTATACTAAAATTAAAATCACAAAAAT
>CAZVLW010000042.1:0-7896 GCA_964628705.1 uncultured Gammaproteobacteria bacterium | reverse complement strand
ATATGTCCCAACCAGTGGGTAGTAAAGTTAGGTTTTTAAATGACTAAATGCGACAACTGCCAAAAATTTATAGTTTATTTTACTTTTATGCTATAATAAATATCATCAAAATTATATTATTAAAGATAAACTTATACCTATGCCAACTAAAAAAATAATTGCTGTCGTGTTAATTATCTCTTATTTATCGTTAGCCATGGGAATACCCTTCGCTTTTGCTGAATTTAACCCCAACTATATAATCTCGGATAAAGACCTCACAGATTATAAAAGTATGCATATGGGTCAAATTCAAAATTTTCTAAAACAAAAAAATAGTTATTTAGCCAGCTACGTTGATCCCCAAGTGCGCATTACCGCCGCGCAAGCTATTTATGATACCTCACAGTTGCACAAAATAAATCCCAAATATATTTTAGTCTTACTCCAGAAAGAACAAAGCCTGATCTCCGACCCCAAACCAACTCAAGACCAACTAGATTGGGCGACTGGATATGGTATCTGTGATGGCTGCAGTAAAACTGACCAAAAAATTCAAAAATATAAAGGTTTTGTCAACCAAGTTGACTGGGGGGCAGGTGGCACACGCTTTTATTTCAACAATTCCGATAAATTTAAATTCCAAACTGGAGAAACTTACACTATCAGCGATACCAACGGCGCATCTAGCCAAGTAACTATCCTAAATGATGCCACTCGAGCCCTCTACATCTACACTCCACATTTACACGGTAATAAAAATTTTTATAAAATTTGGCAAAACTGGTTTTCAGCCAACTACTTTAACGGATCTTTACTTCAAGATAGCCAAGACGGAGGTATTTATTTAATCCGTGATGGCAAAAAACATCCATTTAGTTCAAAATCAGCCTTCCTTTCCCGCTATAATTCATTTGATAAAGTGATCTCAGTCAATCCAGCTGACTTAGATAAATATCCTACCGGCAACACCATTAAATATCCCAATTATTCTTTATTGCAAGTACCAAGCGGAGGTATTTATTTGCTTGATGATGACACACTTAGGCCTATTGTCTCTAAGGAAACCTTTAAGCTCTTAGGCTTTCACCCCGAAGAAGTTATCCAAGTCACCACCAACGACATATTCTTCTATAAAATGGGTCAAGCTATTACCACAAAAAGCGCTTACCCAACCGGTGCCCTACTTCAAGACAAGACTACTGGCGGGGTATATTTTGTCCAAAACGGAATCAAAAAACCAATTGTTGCTCGTGAGTTAATTAAACTTTATCACGCTAATAAAAATATTACCTCGGTCACACCGAATGAACTAACCCAGTATAAAACTGGGGAATCCCTCAAACTCCGCGATGGTGAATTAGTTACCTCGCCTACCAACTCAGCGGTATATTTTATATCCAACGGCAAAAAATTACCATTTTCTTCAGCTAAAGCGTTTCTTTCTTATGGTTATGAATGGGATGATATAGTTACTCTTCCAGATACTGTGCTTAAGCTACACGATACTGGTAAAATGATAACTATGAATTAATCCCAAAAAACAAAAACCCAGCCCTTGGCTGGATTCTAAACATATATTATTTCAACTCTCCATAGTTAAAAATTTAACTCAATATTTATTCTATTACCATTCTCAGGGATCCTACTAGTAATACTATAATTAAACTTAAACCTAACATCTTTAATATTGCTTTGGCTTAATAAAAATCTACGTGCCTCATATTCACTCATACCTTCTAATTCATCTTTCAGGTTGGCAATATCAATAGGTAAAGAAACCTGATTTCTGGTATGTATTTTTAATTCAGCAGCACCTTCTTGTAGATTAGCCTCAACTACCTCAATCTCAAACACATCACTTGATGTTTCCACTACTCGCTTGCCTTTCTCAACCTGGGAATTAATTTTTTCCAAAATCCGCCCCTTAATCTTCTGCCTATCCCATACCAACGCCCTCATTTTACCCCCCACCTCCATATCAAACTCATCTGTTTCCTCTTGTAGCTCTACGGCTTTATTTTCAGCAACTACCTCAAAAATTACTAAATTTTCATCTAAATATTGATCGGCTGTCAAAAGATCTCTTACTTTTTCCTCTAATTTCGGCTTCAACTCATCTTCCAATTCATCTCTAGCTTGGCTTAAATCATCTTCAGAAACCACATTAATAATTTTACTAGTTCCTCCTGTTAATTTGCTTTTAACCTCACCGTAAATTTTATTTTGTTTAGAAAACGGCAAATCTATAATAGTTAACCTACCGGGACTAATGTTACCTTCCTCACCAGCTTCAACCGCAATAATATCAGCCCTTAAGGTGCCGTAAACAATATTACCTTCAGCAGACACTTCGGCTTTCGGAATTTCAACATTATCCGTCAAATAGAACACAATTCCATCATCTGTGACCAATTTATTATTTGAGGTCAATGGCTGGACTAATCCTGTTTGGTTATAAAAAACCACCTCTCCCGTAGCTTTTTCGCCCACGTTCTTTTCTCCAGTAGCCGCAAAACTCTTTTTTACCGCATCCTCAATTTGTATTAACTCTGCGGGAAAAATATTATCCACCACTTTAAATTCATCCACTTGACTCGATATGGTTAATTCAAAATCATTTTCTACCGATATAGTCTCTGGTACAATAGTTATATTAACTTTAGGAAAAACATATATAAAAAGGGATGCTATAAAAGCAAAAACAACCAACAAAAAAAATATACGCCAAAGCTTGCCCTTCTTTTTTTTGCGAACACCGTAATAACTTTCACCTATAGTTTTTTTATGATAATCATACTTTCTAGCCATAAAACTCAACTCCACTTTAAGTAACTCTATTCTACAATAAATTATCACCATATGTCAAAATAAAACGCTTAATTAACGCGCTTTGATAAAAAAATTCTTGATCAATCCAAGAATTTTTTTAACTCAAAATATAAAATTCCAAAAAATTATTCCATAACTCACTTATTCTAAAACAGCTTTAATTCTTCTAATACCAGCTGAGCTTGATTCCTCTTTAATAATTTTAAAATGACCCAACTCACCTGTGCGAGATACATGGGGACCGCCACAAATCTCACAGCTAACCCCCTGATCACCTTTACCAATAGTATATACTTTTACTTTATCACCATATTTATGCTCAAACAAACCCATAGCTCTTTTCTGTTTTGCCTCTGCTAAACTCATTTCTTGAGCATAAACGGGCAAATCTCTTGTTATATTTTTATTAACCATATTTTCCACCTGAACAATCTCCTCAGGACTCATTTTATCACTATAAGAAAAATCAAAACGCAATCTTTTCTCATTAATATTGGACCCTCTCTGCTCTACGTATTCACCTAAAACAGAGCGCAAAGCGGCATGCAATAAATGCGTAGCCGTATGGTATTTTTTGGTAATCTCTGTATGCTCCCCCAAGCCCCCTTTAAACTTACCAGCCGCTGCCGTCCGGGACTTTTCTTGATGCTCTTCAAAAGCTTTGTCAAAAGTCGCTTTATCCACTTTAAGCCCCTGCTCTTTAGCTAATTCTTGGGTCAATTCAATCGGGAAACCATAAGTTTGATAAAGATCAAAAGCCACCTCACCGGGCAATACCTCACTTGCTATCTTTTGCCGATGTTTATGAAAAATTTTTAAACCTTGCTGCAAAGTCTGGCTAAACTTTTCTTCTTCAAACTTCATATTTGCAAGAATAAAATCTTCATTCTTTTTAAGCTCAGCATACACATCACTCATTGTTTGTATTACAATTTGTGAAACTAAATGTGTAAAATTCTTATTTATACCAAGCATACGGCCATGGCGAATCGCCCTGCGCAATAATTTTCTGACCACATAACCTTGATCCACGTTTGAAGGCTTGATGCCCAAATCATCTCCCATAATAAAAGTGGCCGCCCTTAAATGATCAGCAATCACTCGCATTGACTGAGTTACCTCTTTATCTTTACCATATTGTTTACCGCTCAACTCCTCTGTCTTCTCCACTAATGGTTTAAGTAATTCTTGAAAATTATCCTGATAGCCATTTAAAGCAGCTACTGTTCTTTCCAGTCCCATACCTGTATCCACGTTTTTCTGTTCCAACAACTCATATTTACCTTTTTCCGTTTTGTTGTATTGCATAAAGACATCATTCCAAATTTCTATATATTTACCACATCCGCAACTGGGCTGGCAATTAGACCCGCAAGCCGGCTTATCTGTAATATAAAACATCTCTGTATCAGGACCGCATGGACCTGTTTGCCCGGCAGGCCCCCACCAATTTTCATCTTTGCCATATTTATAAATCCTTTCTTTAGGAATACCTATTTTCAACCACAAATTATACGCCTCCTTGTCAAAAGAAGCGTCTTCATCACCTGCAAAAACAGAAACTGCTAATTTCTCTTGATCAATACCCAACCAGTTGGGGGAAGTTAAAAACTCAAAACTCCACTCAATGGCTTCGTCTTTAAAATATTCACCCAAAGACCAATTGCCAAGCATCTCAAAAAAAGTCAAATGCCATTGATTGCCCACCTCATCAATATCTCCGGTTCGCACACATTTTTGATAATCCACTAAACGCCTGCCAGCTGGATGGCTTTCACCTATTAAAAAAGGCACTAACGGGTGCATACCAGCAGTAGTAAATAAGACACTCGGATCATTTTCTGGAATTAATGAAGCTGATGGTATTTCAGCGTGACCCTTGCTCTTAAAAAAATCAATATATTTTTGCCTTAATTCTTTTGAAGTCATAATTTAAACTACTCAATATTTATTAAATTAAAAATGCATATATTCACTCCAATCAATAAAATCATTTCAATTCAATATTAACAAAACATAAGCTAAAAATCAAATTGAATTACTTAGTTTACCAAACTCAAACATAACTCATAAAAAGGCATCTCTGAGATGCCTTAAAAAAACTTAATCATACTTAATGTTTTTGTCTTGCTGTAACGCAAAGTAAACTTGGCTTAAATTATCTTGACCACTTTCCACCAATTTTCATAATATTCTGCTTTTCGATTTTGATAATTCAAATAATAAGCATGCTCCCAAAGATCCATACCGATCAAAGGGGTGTCACCTTTAAGATATGGTGAGTCCTGATTTGAGGTAGTATAAATTTCCAACCTGTTATCACTATTTCTTACCAACCATGCCCAACCACTGCCAAAATGTGCCTTAGCTGCTTCAACAAATTTTTGCTTAAAGCTCTCAACATCGCCCCACCCCTCTTCAATTTGACTCTGTAATACCTCATCTACATCTTTATTTGGACCCATTATTTGAAAATATAAATTATGGTTTAACACTCCCCCGCCGTTATTAATCAAAAATTGTCTGTCACTTTTATCTAAATTAAAACTATCCAATGACTGAAAAATATCTTCCAATTTTTTATCAGCCAATTCATCATATTTTTCTAAAACTGAATTAGTTTTATCTATATAACCCTGATGATGCTTGGTATGATGAATTTTCATAGTTTGCTCATCAATCACTGGCTCTAAAGCATTATAGTTATAATTTAATTTTGGTAATTCATATTTCATAAAAAAATATTTAATTTCTAATGTTTAAACTCATACTATTTACATATGAGTATTCATATTATATAACATCCATACCCTATCGTCAATAAAGGCTAAATTAAATCCTTGCTTGTTAACTCTTAATTGTTTGTTATTGATTAAAAATATCCATTGCTTGATTGGCTAAATTATCCGCCTGTTTGTTTTCTTCTCTCGGTATATGATTAAAATTAATCCTCTTAAAAGACTGGCTTAGATTATAAATTTTAACAAATAGTTTAGCTAAATCTTGATTCTTAATTTTATATTCACGCCTCAACTGCTTAACCACCAACTCTGAATCTAAATAAAAATCCAACTCGTCAGCATTCATTTTCTTAGTTTCTTCCAAGGCCAATATAACTGCGCTATATTCGGCATAATTATTTGTCTGATGGCCCAAATATTTTTTTATTTTCTTGATGAGCTGATTATTTTCATCCAACACAACTACTCCGCACCCCGCCGGACCGGGATTACCCCTCGCTCCACCATCAGTATATATTTTCAACTTTTTCATAAGATTGGCTTAATTTTAATAAAATATATTATACAGCCCTTAACTATAGCTAACTAATTATTAATTGATTTAATATCTTTTACCTTGAGCTCTATTTCTTTATTGCCATTCCATTCATTTACGCCCACATAATACACCACATCCACTATATCTCCTTTCTGTAAATTTTTATATCCGGCGGCTACTCCATTAAAAGCAATGAATTTTTTTAACCCGGTCTGTCTATCATACAGCATAACTCTCAAATGCTGGCCTCTGCTACCCATAGTGGTTAGACTATCCACCTCTAAATTGCGTGACACAAAAACAGGCTCCGGATTATCTTCGCCAAATGGCTTAAATTTATCAATCGCCTCCACTAAATCCCAATTAACTTTCTCAAGTTCTATCTCTGCTTCAATATCAACAAATGGCCTTAATTCAACTTGTGCCAATTTCGCTTGCGCAAACTCTTGCATTGCCTGCTTAAATTTTTTTAAATTTTTATCTCCCTTAATAGTCAATCCGCAAGCTTGGCTATGTCCCCCATATTCTTCTAAATATTTTTTATTTGCTTGCAAAGCTTGGGTGATATTAAATTCCTCAATACTTCTTCCAGAACCAATATATGTATCACCTGTTTTACCCAAAACTATAACCGGCCGATAAAACCTTTCTGATAATTTTCCTGCCACTAAACCCACCAATCCCGGCGACCATCCATCATACTGGCTAAAAAGCACCTTATCCTGCTCTGTTGGCTCTCCTACTTGCTCCAATGAAATTTTCAACATCTCCTCAGTTACTTTTTGCCGTTCGTTATTTTTTTTATTTAAATCATTAGCTATGGCTAATGCTTCTACCTCATTGGAGGTAACTAAAAGCTCAAAAGCGGCATTGGCATGATCCATTCTACCCGCTGAATTAATCCGAGGAGCCAACTGAAAACCAATAGCCCTACTGTCAATATCCTTTTTAATGGCGGCCACTCGTATTAATTCAAGTAAACCCTGCCTGTGTGTTTTATTTAAAACTATTAACCCCCATTTGGTTAAAGTCCTATTTTCGCCCAATAACGGCACGCAATCAGCCACCGTCCCTAAAGCCACTAAATCCAACAACCATTTTTCAAAAGCTTCAAAATTTCCATCTGCTTTTTGTAGTAAAGCTTGTGCCAATTTAAAAGCCACGCCCACCCCCGCCAAATGCTTAAAGCCATAACTTTCACCTTCAACAGTCGGACAAATAATCGCCTCGGCCTTTGGGATACTCTCACTTGTGAGGTGATGATCTGTTACCACTACTTGCATACCTAAACTCCGAGCCAAATCAATTTCTTTGGCATTACTAATTCCACAATCTACAGTAATTATAAAATCGGCCCCAGCTTGCTGAATATACTCTACAGCGCCTGAATTTATACCATACCCCTCTTTTAATCTGTCTGGGATATAAACCTCCACCTTCTTTGCGCCCAATTTTTTAAGTGTTAAATATACCACTGAGGTGGCCGTTACGCCATCTGCGTCATAATCACCATAAACAAATATTTTCTTATTTTTATCAATACTCTTTTGAATTAGCTTAACGGCTTTATCCATCTGTTTAAAATCAAAAGGGTTGCGCTGGTCAGCCATATAGTCCGGACCTAAAAAACGATCAATGCTGGCTTGATCTTTTAGACCACGGTTAAACAGCAATTGCAAAATTGACTCTTCAATTTCTGGGAAACTGTTGGTTAAATGCTGATCTACTTTTTTTCTAACTCTCCACTCTATTTGTTTATTCATATGCTATGATTCTAACATAAAACAATAATAAATAAAACTTGAC
>CAZVLW010000041.1:0-8068 GCA_964628705.1 uncultured Gammaproteobacteria bacterium | reverse complement strand
TGCAACTTTAGAAAATAAATTAACAAATAATGCTATCGGTGCTATAAATAATCAAGATGGTGTTAATGCCCAATTGTTTCTCCAAACCTATGCTGATATAGAGCAATTAGGCATAGCAGAGCTTAAAAATATATTGGCTAAGGTGTCAGTGGGTGAAGCTAAAAGTGCTGAAAGTATGGTGCAGCAGGCTGACTTTACTGCAGCTTTAGAAAAAAGATTAACACATGATGCTCATCAGGCTATAAATAATCAAGATGGTGTTAATGCCCAATTGTTTCTCCAAACCTGGGCCGACATAGAGCAATTAGGCATAGCAGAGCTTAAAGATATATTGGCTAAGGTGTCAGTGGGTGAAGCTAAAGGTGCTAAAAGTATGGTGCAACATACTAACTTTACTGCAGCTTTGGAAAAAGAATTAACACATGATGCTCATCAGGCTATAAATAATCAAGATGGTTTTGATGCCCAATTGTTTATCTGGACTATTAACTCTATAAAACAGCTTATCCTTATGCTTGAAGACCAACGTGCCAGAGAAGAGCATAAAAAAGCCAGCCAAAAAGCTAAACAAGGGGAAGAAGATAGTTCTAATCGTAATAAGCAAATGGAATTAGCACCAAAAAAATACTAATAAAATTTGTTTGGTTTGATTTTTGGCGCTAAAAGTAATAAACTGAATGGTATGCAGATTATTAAAGGTTACTCAAATAAACGCGCTTGGAATAATTTTATTAAAGCTAATTCTAGTCCAGCTAGCTTTTTGCAAAGCTGGGAATGGGGTGAGTTTAATAAAGAATATTTAGCTAATCCTGTAAAAAAAATTGCCGTAGAAGATAGGAGCGAACTAAAAATTATTTTTAATTTAATCCAAAAAAAGTTACCCTTTCAAAAAAACTATATTTATCTACCTAAAGGTCCAATTTGGGATAAAAACTATTCAAGCGAAAGATTTAATGTTTACGCCAAATTACTGCGCCAAGCTAAAGATGAATTTGAAGGCGCAGTTTTTATTAGAGTTAATTCTCCCTATGAAGATAGGGGTTATACCAAGGATTTTTTAAAGAGATTGAATTTTAAAAGGCCGCGCCTGTTAGTGCATAGCGAAGAACCAAAAAAAACAATTCTACTTAATTTGAAAAAAACCGAGCAGGACATACTTCAAGAAATGCATAAAAAAACCAGATATAATATAAGACTGGCTGTTAAAAAAGGTGTGGTAGCTAAAATGGTAAATAATGATTTAGATAAATATATAAAAATATTTAGTAACTTAAATCACCAAACTGCTAAACGCAATAAAATATCTATATATACTGACAGATATTACACGCAACTATTAAAATTATTTAGCTTTAATAAAGCGGATCTAAAAACCAAACTACATATAGCTTGGTATAATCATACTCCTTTAGCTGCGGCTATAGTAGTATATTTTGGAAATGCAGCCACCTATTTGCACGGTGCTTCAAGCTCAGAAATGAAAAATTTAATGGCTCCATATTTACTGCATTGGCATATTATTAGACATGCCAAAAAACAAGGTTATAAATTTTATGACCTGTGGGGAATTGATGAAGACAAACCCTCTTGGGCGGGCATTACTAAGTTTAAAAAGGGCTTTGGGGGTGAGCCGAAAATTTATCTTGGTAGTTGGGATTATATTTTAGATAATAAATGGTATAGTCTCTTTAGTATAGCTAAAACTGGTAAAGAAATTATTAAACTATTTAAATAAATTTATTATGCTAAAAAAAATTTTAATTTTAGCTGGTGGCAGAGGTACGCGTATGAAACACCTCACTAAAGACAAACCTAAAGTTTTGATAGATGTTTTAGGTAAGCCCTTCCTACATTACGTCTTACAAAGAATAGACCAGGCTGGTTTTAAAGAAATTATTATAGTCGGGGGTTATAAATTTAAAGAGATGCAAAAATTTTTAAATAAATATAAAAATAAATTCAATATCAAGCTAATCAATCAATACAGAAAGGTGGGGCAAGATAAATATGGCACGGCTTGTGCCTTGTGGGCAGCCAGAGAACATATAGAAAATCAAAATTTTGTAGCTATTAATGGCGATGATCTTTTTTCACCAAAGGACTTAAATGCATTAGCCCATAAAAATGATAATTTTACATATTTAGGTGTTTTAAAACACAACCATCCAGAACGATTTGGCATGCTTAAAAGCGATAAAGACAACTTTGTAATTGAGATGATTGAAAAACCCATTCCAGGCATTGAATTTGATAAAAATAATCCCCAAGAAAACTATATTAGCACCGGTCTATATAAATTTGGTCCGGACTTGTTTTTGGCTTTAGACCAAATTGAGCTCTCCAAGCGCGGCGAATATGAAATGCCGGATGCTTTAAAAATCTTAACTCAACATCGTAAAGTAAAAATTATACCACTAAAAAATGAGTGGAAAACGATATCTAGTCCTAAAAATGTGAAAATGCTTGAAAAATTTTTGCACTAAAAAGGTTAAGCTACCTTATAATAATTACAAATCAAAGTCGAGGTTATGTACTTAAAAGCTATCATTAAAAAATTTATACCTAAAAAATTGCTCGCCTTTTATCACTTTATATTGGCTAAAATTGCTAAATGGCTATATTTAAATCCATCTAATAGAATGTTTACTATAGGTATAACTGGCACAAGTGGTAAATCCTCTACTTGCTACTTTACAGCCCAAATCTTAAATTATGCTGGAATTAAAACAGGCATGATCTCTACTACCCTTATAAATAACGGGCAAAAAGAATGGTTAAATGATAAAAAAATGACGATGCTGGGCCGGCTACAAAGCCAAAAAATATTAAGGAAGATGTATAAAAACAACTGCCGAGCGGCTGTAGTAGAAACCACTTCGCAAGGCATAGAACAGTTTAGGCATATTGGTATAAATTATGATATCTTGGTTTTAACTAATCTTTATCCAGAGCACATTGAAGCGCATGGCGATTTTGAAAATTATAAACAAGCCAAAGGTAAGCTATTTAAACACCTAACTACGCAAAAATATAAAACTTTCAAAGGTTTGGGTACAATTAAAAAAACTATAATTGCCAATTTAGACGACGAGTATAGCAATTATTTTCTTAGCTTTAAGGCTGACAGAAAAATCGGATATACCAAAAAAAACAAACAACAAAACATGACGCTTGATAACAAACGGGGCAAAAATGATATAGATATAGATAATAAAATATTTTATAATGATAAATGGAAATTTAACTTATTGGGTGAATATAATAAATACAATTTATTAGCGGCAATAGCGGTAACCAAAGAGTTGGGGCTGGATGAGCAAACTATTGCTCAAAATATTGACAAACTAAAACCCCTGCCGGGCAGGTTGGAGTTTATAAAAAATGATTTAAATATAAAAATTTTAATAGATTACGCTTTTGAGCCTAAGGCATTGGAGCATCTTTATAACACTCTCAAATCTATTGAATATAACAGAGTAATTCATATCTTGGGCTCTACTGGAGGTGGTAGAGATAAGGATAGAAGGCCAAAATTGGGTAAAATAGCTGCGGATCTGGCGAATATAGTAATTGTCACCAATGAAGACCCCTATGATGAGAATCCTAAAAAAATAATTGACCAAGTGGCAAAGCCAGTCCCTCAAGACAAGTTATATAAAATTTCAGATAGGCGCCAAGCAATTCACCAAGCTCTTGAGTTGGCCCATCCGGGAGATCTGATAATTGTTACTGGCAAAGGGGCCGAGCAAGCTATTTGTATTGAGAGTGGTAAAAAAATAAAATGGGATGATAGGCTGGTGGTTAAAGAAGAACTGGCAAAAATAAAAAATTAAAGTTATAATAAAATAAGATATCTATGAAATACAATATTATTTCTATTGGCTCATGCATGCGTGATATCTTTATTTTAAATAAAGATTTAAAATACTCAGTTAAAGCTGAGGATCCTTTTGATCCTAAGGTAGTGGGTGACAAAATAGGCGTCAAACAAATGCATTTTGACATTGGTGGCGGGGGTTCAAATACAGCTGCTACTTTTGCTAATATGGGGCTAAAAACCGCTTTACTTGGCCGTATTGGAGATGACACTGCGGGTAGAGAGGTCTTGAAAGTAATGAAAAGCTTTAAAGTTAATACTAACTTAATTGAAGTTGAAAAAAATGGTGAAACTGGTTATTCAGTTATTTTTATTAACAAATCAGGTGACCGCACAGCTTTGGTTTTCCGCGGAGCAAGTAATTTTAATGAATTTGGTAAACTTACTAAATCAAAACTAAAAACTAACTGGTTTTTTATAACTTCACTTAATGGTAATTTAAAATTACTGCGAGAAATTTTTAGGACAGCCAAAGACAATAAAATAAAAATTGCCTGGAACCCGGGCAATGCGGAACTTAGTGCTGGGGCACAAAAACTCAAAAATTTTTTATATAATACCGATGTGTTGTTTTTAAATTTAAAAGAAGCAAAAAATTTAAGCGCCTGTAGCAATTGGCAAATAAAAAATATATATAAAAAACTTACCTACATAGCGCCCAATTCTATCTTGTGCGTCACTGGAGGTAAACGCGGGGCTTGGGTAAAAAGAGATAAGGAATTTTGTAAAGCAGGTATTTTGGATAAAAAAGTAATTAATGCCACGGGCGCGGGTGATGCTTTTGGTAGCGGCTTTATAAGTGGAATGAATTTATATCAAAATGATTTAGAAAAATCACTCCAGCTGGCTATGCTTAATTCAAATTCGGTAGTAACTCAAATGGGAGCTAAGCATGGGCTTTTAAACAAACCGCCCACCTTGAAAAAATTGGCGCAGATTAAAGTGAAAGAAGCTAAATAAAAACTCGGAAAAAATTCCGAGTTTTTTTATATACTTGAATTTTGGTCGAATTTACTATAAGATAGAAATACAATACATGACTTTATGATCACGTAGCCAGGTGGTCTAAGGTAGAGGTCTGTCTCCCAGGGGTAGATGTCCCTGTGGGACACAAAACCTGTATCACGGGTTCCCAAATCTCTCCCAAAGAGAGATCTCCCCTTGGGAGACCGTCGTGGCCTTAAAGTTATGTATTATGTATATATGTTGCGAAGCTTAAAAAAACTAGTTGCTTGTTTTTATTTCTGTTATTTGTTTATTGATTATTGTTTACCGATTTATTTATGAATATTAATTCCAAAATTTTCAAAGCATACGACATTCGTGGTGTTTACCCCAATGAGTTAAACCCCAAAATAGCTTTTTTAATAGGATTATCCTTTGCTAAAAAAACAAGAGCTAAGCAAGTGGTTATTGGCAGAGATATGCGCCAAGGCGGTTTAATGCTAAAAAAAGCTTTGATTAAAGGGCTTGCACAAGGGGGGGTAAAAGAAATTGTAGATATAGGAATGGTAGCTATTGATGGTGTTTACTTTGCTGTTGGACAATTGAAATATGAGAGTGGTATTATGATTACAGCTTCACATAACCCACGCCAATACAATGGACTTAAGATGATAGGCAAAAAACTAAAAGTGATTAGAGGTATAGATTTATTGCCTTTAGTTAAAAAAAATCAAACAACAAAATCTCGCTTAATTAGACCACAAATTAAAAAAATCAATATTTATCCCTCTTATATTAAACATATTTTAAGTTTTGCTGAGTTAGAAAAAATAAAACCACTTAAAGTAGTGGTGGACGCAGGCAATGGGATGGCGGGTAAAGTTATGCCGAAACTAGAAAAATACCTGCCTATAAAAATGATAAAAATGAACTTTGAACTGAATGGCTCTTTTCCAGCCCACCCCTCTAATCCTTTGGAGCCAGCCAGTCAAAAGGGTATTATAAAAAAAGTTAAACAAAGTAAAGCTGATTTTGGTATTATTCTAGATGGCGACACTGATCGCCTGTTTTTTGTAACTGAAAAAGGCCAATTTGTGCCGGCTGATATTACCTTACCTTTATTAGCTAAAATTTTTTTGAATAAAAAACCGGGTAGTGCTGTGGTATACAATTTACTTTGTTCAAAAATTGTTCCAGAAAGTATAGCGGCCTGGGGCGGCCAACCAATCAAAAGCGCTGTTGGCTTTGTCAATGTGCGTCAAGCAATGAAAAGATACGAGGCTTTAGTAGGTGGCGAGGTTTCAGCTCATTATTCATTCAAAGACAATGCCTATTTTGATTCTGGCTTTATCGCTTTTTTGATTTTCTTAGAACTACTATCTAAAGAGGGTAAAAAAATAAGTCAACTTATTAAACCATTTAACAAATATTATAAATTACCTGAAACAAACTATAAGGTTGATAATATAGAAAAAAAACTTCAACGAGTTAAAGCTATTTATGCTAAATATAATAAACATTATTTAGACGGAGTGACAGTGGATGAATGGGAAAAAGATGGCTGGTGGTTTAATGTAAGGCCATCCAATACAGAGCCGCTACTTAGAATAAATATAGAAGCTAAAACTAAAAAAAGAGCGAGGAAACTAAAAAAGGAGTTGGTTAATATAATAAATAATTGAATTTAATATTTATAAAGATAATTACATATATTTACTTAATATTTAAATGCTTAAAGGTTTAAAAATAGTGTCATCCGCTATATTTGAATAAAAAACTACAATTTTTTATGAAACTTTCTCAACTAAACAATAAAAAAATTATTATTTTAGGGTTAGGGCGTGAGGGATTGTCAAGTTTAAATTTTATAACCTCTCAAATAAAAAAGGGCAAATTAAAACCAACTCAATTGGCAATAGCTGATAAAAAAAATGAGGACCAATTTGAAGATGGAATAAAAAATATAATTTATAAACATAACATAAAAAAATATCTTGGTAAAAATTACCTCAGGCAAATCTATAATTATGATATTATTATCAAAACTCCTGGCTTGGCTTTAAGTGGACAAACTCAAAAGAAAATAAAACAAAATAAAATACAATTAACATCAAATGTAAACCTATTTTTATCAAATAGGTTGGGTCAGGTGATTGGAGTAACCGGCTCCAAAGGTAAGGGCACGACTGCTACACTTATTTATAAAATCCTCAAAGCGGCTGGTAAAAAAACTTATTTGGTCGGCAATATTGGTAAGCCATTTTTGGATTATTTAAAATACGACTCTAAACAAACAATTTATACAGCTGAACTTTCATCATTCCATCTGGAAAACATCCTAGGCAAAATAGATATGGGGGTAATTACCAGTTTTTTTCCTGAACATTTGAGCCACCATCAAACGCTTAGTAATTATTTCCAAGCTAAAATAAATTTGGTCAGACGTATTAAAAAAGGTGGCACTATTTTCTATAATTCAAACTATAAACGTATTAAAAACTTTATCCGAAAACAAAAGATTAAAGCAGTTGCTTTTAATCAGCCTGAAATAGAAATCCAAACCAAACTAAAGGGTAAACATAATCTAGCTAATATTAATGCTGCTATTAAGGTAGCTCAAAAAATAAAAATTCCACACAAAATAATATTAAAAAGTATTAAAAATTTTAAGGGCCTACCCTATAGAATGGAATATATAGGCGAATACAAAGGGAGGTGTTTTTACTGCGATACTTTGGGCACCACACCTGAAGCCACCATAGTCGCCATCCAAGCGCTTAATCCCGAGACTTTAATTGTGGGCGGCTCTGGTAAGGGGGCTAGCCAGCAGCAGTTCTTGAAATTGGCCCGTCAAATAGCGCAGAGTAAAGTCTTGACCTTAATTGCTATGCCCGATGAAGGTTACAAAATAGCTAAATTATTAAATCAGCACAAATTAACACGTATAACTAAAATTATTAAAGTTCAAAATATGCAACGCGCGGTTCAATCCGCCTTTAAACAAACTCGTAAGGGTGGGGTGGTATTACTCTCCCCTGCCGCAGCCAGTTTTGACCAATATAATAATTATAGCCAAAAAGGAGAGCATTTTAAAAAACTAATTAAACAAAGTTAAATAAAAAATAATTGGATATTAGAACTAAAAACGTATTTTTAAAAAATCCATCATGACATTATAATGGACTCGTTATTAAAAATAAGATATAAGATATTTTTTCTACTCAGCTTTAGCTGAAGGTAGGTGCA
>CAZVLW010000040.1:0-8157 GCA_964628705.1 uncultured Gammaproteobacteria bacterium | reverse complement strand
GTATACTTTTATGCTTACCTAAGCAATGGTGAGTGTGTTTCGTAATTCAAGGTATCATAAGTTTCAGCCAACAATTGAACAACTCAAGCGGATCAGCCGAAAAAATATTATACTTAGCCTGCCATATTGGGGTTATACATTTGGATTGAAGTGGCGTTTACCAAAAATAGCTGAGCACGCTTTGCAATTTAAAATAAGCGGTTTTAAAAAACATAAACCTGATAAACAGCATTATTGGGAGATAGGCAAGCGGGGGTGTGGTATCAAGCGTATCCAAATGAGTATTTATTCAGCAGGGCTAAAAATTGACAAATCTTTTTGGGATATTGATGATCCCTATCATTATTATTTTGTGTTAAGTCAATAATATGAAAAAAGTCCTTTATCTTTATTCTGGCACTCGGAAAAATAAGATTTTAAAAATCCAATCAGGCAAATCTCCAGACACCGGTCTATATGGATTAAACCATTTAAGCCAGTTTGACATTCAAGCCAATTTTAAAGAACTGTCCCATTCTTTATTAAGTTTTAAAGCAAGGCATTTTTTATCATTTTTTTTAACTTTTGGCTATGATATTATTTTTGGTTCATCTCTGCTTTATTTATTAATTTGGCAGAAAATTTTAGATACATCCAAAAAATTTGTTTTATTAAATATATCACTCAACCGCACTTTAGCTAAAAATAAAAAAAATAAATTTAGATTTAAATTTATTAAATGGCTGCTTGGCGGATTGGATAAAATAGTTTGTTTATCCAATTACCAACTTCAAGAATTATCCAATTACGGCATATCCAGAAATAAATTGATATTTATTCCGCTTGGTGTAGATAAAGATTATTTTGAGCCAAATTTTAATCAACGCCAGGGCTATATTTTGTCAGTCGGTAAGGATATGGGTAGAGATTACAATACAGTTATTCAAATAGCCCAAAAAATGCCTACTCAAAAATTTAAAATTATTTGTAAGCCGCAAAATATAAAGCATATAGAAAAAATTCCTAAAAATGTGGAAATCATCTATAATATGGAGGTGCAAGCACTTAAAAAAGAATATACCCAAGCTAAACTTTTATTGCTCATTACTCATGCTGATGGATATATTGACGGCGCTGATTGTTCAGGCCAAACTGTTTTGCTGGATGCTTTTGCCAGCGGTTTGCCGGTGATTGCCACGCGTAAAAGATATTTAGCAGATTATGGCCAAGAAAATAAGGAGTTATTACTCAGCCGGGTATATGATAGCCAAGATATAATCAATAAAATCAAACAATTAGATAATCCTGAATTAAGCACCAAGTTGTCTAAAAATGCCTATCATAAAATAGTTGAGGAATTTAACTCATATAATTTTGCGCAAAAATTATCAAATGAATTTAAAAAATTATGAAAACACTTGCTAAAATTGCTAAAAAATATATCAAACATAATATGAGTTTATTAGAGCTTGGTTGTGGTAATTGCGCTCTACTCAATGAGCTTATTCAGCAAAATAGATTATCCAAAGCTGTAGGCATTGATTTAGATCAAAGTAGCAATTTTCCAGAAAGTGCAAAATTTATAAAAATGAATTTAGAAAATTTCAGTTTGCATGAAAAATTTGATGTGATTATTTTAGATAACGTGCTTGAGCATTTAAAAACCCCTATTTTACTTTTAGAAAATTTAAAGGAAAATCTCAATCCAAATGGTACTTTACTGATTGTCGTTCCAAATCGCAGGGGATGGGGGAATGAAGCCAAGGTTTATCTCCCGTATCATGGTAAATATTACACTCTTTATGACGAAGAATCATTAAGCTTTACGCTTAAGCGGCTTGGATATAGTACCCGCACACATAATTTATACGGACAAACAAGCCATTCATTTTTATATTCATTTATAGCGCGGCTATTCAATATTCAAAATCCCACCTTAATTATGGCCGCTTTTGTAGAATGGAAATAAATATGTCAAAAAAAATAATCTACATTTTTAATAATAGACTACCCACGGAAAAAGCTCACGGAAGAGCTATTACCCGCCAGTGTTTTGAGTTTGCCAAAGCTGGTGCTGAAGTTGAGCTATGGTATCCTCGTGCGACTAATAAAATCAAGCAAGACTTATTTAACTATTATGAATTGGATAAGATATTTAAGATAAAAAAAATATTTAGCATATCTTTGCCACATCTGATTTTTTCACCCGGGATAATATATCGCTTTAGATATTTCTTTTTTTTAATAACACTTTTTTTTGCCAAAAAAGATAAAGTTGCCATTTATTACACCCGCCACGCCCATGTAGTATGGTTGCTTTCAAAACAAAACTGCCAAGTAATTTTAGAGGACCATAATTGGTATCCGAAAAATAAAATTTATAAAAATATTAAATTAGTTAAAAAGGCAGATAAAATTGTAGTTACTACAAAATTAATAAAGGAACAATTTGTTAAATACAATTTTGAACCAAGTCGTATTTTAGTCGCCCCCAATGGGGTAGATATTGATAGTTTTAACCCGCCTTTTTCTATACAGCAAGCACGAAAAAAACTTGGCCTAAATCAAAATAAATTTATAGTTTTATACAGTGGCCACCTGTATCCCCATAAGGGAGTCTATACTTTAGCCAAATCAGCATTTCAGTTAGATCAAACTTTTGAATTTGTATTTATTGGTGGTACGGATAGGGATATTTTAAAATTTAAAAATTTTTGTCAAAATAAGGATAATATAAAAATTATTGGGCGAGTTAATCCATCTAATATCCCGCTATATTTAAAATCAGCCGATATTTTGGTTATTCCCAATAGTGCCCACCATAAACTTGAAAGCAGTTATTCTTCACCGCTTAAATTGGCCGAATATTTAGCCGCTGGTAAGCCCATCATCGCCAGCTCTGTGCCAGCACTTAAAGATGTATTGAGTCATAAACAGGCAGAATTTTTTGAGCCGGACAATGCTTCTGATTTAGCTAAAAAGATAAAAAAATTATATCAGGATAAGAATAGAAGGCAAGGTTTATCGCATTCAGCAAAACAAAAAAGCCAACAGTTCAGCTGGCAAAATAGAACCCAAAAAATAATAAATTTTATATTTCAATAACTATACTTGTTGATGCTTTTTTCTGTGTTAGTAGTTATGATTTTTATTTACCCCTCAGGGGGTCAATTTCTTCCCAATTTTTTATCTTATTTTTATCTTACTAAGCGAGGTGGAATACCCTAATAAATTATAATTTATTTGTCTTTAATTTTGGTCCGATCGGACCAAAATTAAAGACAACTTTGATAACTTTAATATAAATCAATTTACCTCTACAAGCGCAGTTAGTGGAAGCGGACACTTCTTATAATGAGTCCAAACCCTTTTAAAAACCAATAATAAGCGAACAATTTTAGCTATTCAGCCATGCAAGCATTAAACCATAAGTCAAATAAATTTAAAAAGATAAGATATCACACAAATAGTCTCAAGTTTTCAAGATTTACAGTCTCTAAATTCTCTAATGATTTTTTTACCTTTTATATTCTCTAATCCATCTTTTAACAAATGGCAGCCAGTGGAATGGCTGGTATTTTATTTTGCCTCTCACTAGTTTAGAATTTGCGTCTTCAATAGTACAGTCCCATCTTTTTTTACCCACAAAAGATCTATTATGCCGAGCATCAGGGTTTATTTTTCTCTGCTTTCCTTGGTTATAGCTTGGATAGCCGTGGTTTTGGTGAATAGCAGAAATTGATTTGGTGCAATCTATAACTTTAAACTTATTTTGTTTGGCATTTTTAATCATCCAATGATCCCAGCCAATTCTACCCACTACTAAATCTGGCAATTCTCTAAAATCGTTTTTATTAAAAATAAAGTAATCAATACCAGAATAGGAATGCAATTTGCCGTTATTAGATTTTACTTTTGCTTCATCAACCCAACTTTCTCCATTAAAATCCAATAAATTTGTAATGTCTGCATCTATTCTGCGGCCGACTGCCAAAAAATTGTTTTGGGGTAGTTTTTTAATAGCATCAGTCATATCAGGTAAAAAAATTATATCAGCATTAGCATAGCATAAAGTTTTATGTTTTGTTTTTTGGCGCACCAATTCAAAAGCAGAATTTAAAAGAGGGGTTCCTTGAGCGCTTAGTTTAACATTTTCAACATATTCAACACCCGATTTTTCTGCGTTAAACCTAACTCCTTCCTGTGGTTGGATACCTCTATCATCGCCAACTAAAATCACCTCAAAGCCCATATTTTTCCAGCTTAAAATCGCGTTGTTCTGTATAGTATCAATATGATTTTCGCGATTAAACGGTTTGGGTATGGTAAAAATAGTTAACATAATCAAGTTAATTTTTTATAAACCTTTACAGTATTATTAGCAGTTTTTTGCCAACTGAATTTTTTTGCCCGCCTTATCCTCTTGTCAGTTTGACGCATTTGATTTTCATTAGATAGTGCTTTTGAAATAACTTTTTTCATATTTTGAATATCTAAAGGGTCAAAATAAAATGCCGCGTCACCCCCCACTTCGGGTAGAGATGAAGTATTGGAAAGTGCCACTGGAGTATTGCACGCCATAGCTTCCAACGTTGGTAGCCCAAACCCTTCATAAAGAGAAGGGAAGACAAATAATTGAGCCGCATTATACAGTTTATTTAAATCATCATCAAGAGTATTGTGAAAATGTTTAACTCTCTGCATCAATCCATCGTTTTTAAACATATTTTTTTCATCTTTATTCAACTCACCTCCGCCTGCTAAAATTAAATTAATATCATTTTTTTTGGCTGTTTCCTTAAACGCTTTATAAAAATTATTAAAGTTTTTATATTTACCTCTGGCACCGACATATAAAATAAAATAATCAAATATATTATGTTCTTTTTTAAAGTTATCTAATATGTTGAGATCTTTAATTTCAAAAAAGTTTTTTGAAGGCGCTAAATATATTACTTCAATAGGGGTGTTACTGATATTATAATATTTTAATAAATCCCTTTTAGTATTTTCAGAAACGCATATAATACTTTTAGCCTTTTGAATACATTTTTTTTTGTTTTTTAAAAATTCTTGGTGTTTTTTACCTTTAAAATATTCAGGAAATTTTTCATATGTCATATCATGCACAGTTAGAACCTGGGGTATGCTAAGTTTGGCATAGGAGGTAAAATATGTAGAATGAAAAATTCCACTTTCAATTTTTTTAAAATAATTATTTTTTATATAGTAATTTAAGTTATCAGATGTTTTTTCAAAAAAACGCCTCGGTTTAAAGTTTGGTATTTGCCATAATTTATCAATCTTTATATTATTGTTTGTAAAGGTGGGCAAGTTTGTGTGCATATCAACCACCAAGCGGCAATCAACATTTTTTAAATTATTTAAAAGTTCTGTAAAATATCTTGATACTCCGCCAAATTTTTGTTTTTTATAAATTATTCCATCAAAATATACTCGCATAAATTTATTTATTTAAAGTTTTTTTTAAGGCCATTTCAAAGCTCTTTTCCCATGCCCGCATTGAATATCTTTTTTTAATATGTAGTTGCATTTGTTTGGCAGTATTTTTTACCCATCTTAAATCTTTTTGTGAATAATCCAATATATATTTTTCTATCATATCAATTGAATTATTAGGAAAATGAATTACTTCACTTTCATCAAAACCTGACTCACGGCTAACCAAAGGAATAATACCAGCTGACTTAGCTGTCAGCACACTACCTGCGTTTGCCTCTGAGCAAGAGGGTAGTACCATATAGCCGCACTTTTGGGCAATTTGTTTAAATTTATTAGATTCTATGCTTATAAAGCCAATCGGATATATATTTGGTAAACTATAAATTTCTCTTTTATAAACTTTTACAAAATAAGGCTCTTTATCAAAGCGGCTACAAATAAATAATTCTAAATCTTGGTGTTTGGCAAAAATCTCAAGTAAAATATCTAAACCTTTATGGACTTGGCCTTTGCTAGCCCAAAATAAAAATTGTTTTTGATTTTTCTTTTCAAAATTATTGAATTTATCAATTAAAAAATCATAACCATTGTTCTTTATAAAATACACTTGCGGCATATCAAACTCTTTATAAGTTTGCCAATTATAGTTATTACCCAAAAAAAACGACGCTTTGCATTTATCCAGCTCAGTTTGTTTTAAGTGGCTCGCGATTCTTTTGGGGCTAACCCTGACGCCCCTGCGGCAGTATAAATTTTCAATTCTATCCAATTCCGCATTATTGGCAAAATTGTGGTTTGAGCCTGTAAAATAACCTATTAGAGTCGCGTTTTTGTTTAACATACCAGTATAGCTTTGGTTGTATCCCGGAAAAATATCTATCACCAAATCATATTTTTTGTTTAATTTAACTTGAGTATTTTTATAATCAATCACATCTACATTATATCCAAATTTAGAAATTATCTGTGGCATTTTTTTTACTTGCCATAAATTTTGATGATAATGGTTAAATTCTTGATTTTTAAATGGCTGTGTCAGATAAACTATTAAGCAGTTTTTTTTAAAATTAGTTCGTGCCACATTTTTAAAGTAATTTCTCTGCGCGCTTAATCTTTTTTTAAATCCATTAAGCTTTCGTTTTAATATAAATTTAGGGCGAAATTCATTTTCAAAAAAAATATTATCATATTGCTTGTACATTTTAATTTTTTTTGGCCCCGTCAACTTGTCAGTTTGAATATCAAAAGCGGGAAAAAAATTATTGTGGTGTTTGTTTTTTGTATGCACCCCCTCAATACCAATATTGGAAATCTGATTCAATCTGGGCACTAAGCACAAACCATCATTTTTTATACAGCTAAAAAACCATTTTATAGCCCAGCTGTTTATTTTTTGCGCATAAGCCAAATCAAAGTCACGTGTTAGTTTTTTTTGCATAAATTTAGAGTAGCTTTCAGCTAACTTCTTGTTAGATTTAAATTCTGGCCAACCATTCATTTTTGCATCATACATTTCCCAAGCATCGCTCCAAGTCGCCCATCCCCAAATAGAAAAATATTTTGAAAAAAAATAATCATGGCTAATTGGTGTTTTGTCAATCAGATAATTAGTCCCGCCAATCATCATCACTTTTTTATTATATTCATATTTATCCAACATTTTTTGGCAAAAATAAAAAAAACTTTGGGTAGGCAGGCAGTCATCTTCTAAAATAATAGCTTTTGTTACTTTACTAAAAGCCCAATTTAGCCCACTTTCAATCCGCTTGGCAAGCCCTAAATTTTTGTCTGAATAATTACGATATACTTTATCTGTCCAATCTATATCTGCTACAAGACTGCGTGTTTGAAATATTTTATCAATATCACGATTATCTTTAGGACCATCAGCTACAATAAAAATTTTATCTGGTTCAATTTTTTTTATAGCATTAAAAACCCGGCGTGTTTCATCGGGTCTGTTGTAGATTAAAAGTATAACCGGTGTTTTAAGCATAATTAAGTATTATCTTTTTTGAAAGTGCAACATAATTACAATAACTAAAGTTTTCCATTGAGGTATTATATTGTCGGTTTTCCAATTTTTTTGGTTTTATTTTTGCTATTATATAACCCCGTGATTGTAAAATTTGATATAGATCAGCTAACTTAACTCCTGAATCAAGATTGCAACCACCGTATTCAAATTGTATTGCCTTAGTAAAATTTGGGTTTAAATAATTACCCATACCTTCCAATACTTGATATTCATGGCCCTCAACATCTAATTTAACAAAATCGATTTTATTAATATTGCTTCTTTTGATATAATTGTCCAACCTTTCCAGTTGTATAAGTTGACTCTGGTTAAATTGTTTTTTCTTTAAATTTCTTTGGTACAAAGAAGCCAGTTGTTTTATTTGTTGATTGTAATAAATATTTCTCGTACCAATTTCATTGGATAATGCTAATTTATTTATAATAATGTTTTTATTGTTTTTGAATTTATCTTGCAATACAGCATAATTTTCATATAATGGTTCAAATAAATGAATTTTAAAATGTTTGTTAAACTGACTTAATATAAAATCAGTGTATCTTCCTTCGTTTGCTCCAATATCAAGAATGAGTGCATTATTTATATCACTTAAATATGATTTAATAAAATTATACTCACCATTTAAATATGGGTTGGGGTTGTTATTATTTTATAAATAATGAAATAAATTAAAAGCA
>CAZVLW010000039.1:4096-8398 GCA_964628705.1 uncultured Gammaproteobacteria bacterium | reverse complement strand
GTAAGGAGTAAGGAGTAAGGAGTAAGGAGTAAGGAGTAAGCAGTAAGGAGTAAGCAGTAAGTCCGGCTAACGCAGAGATGTCCTTGTGCAAAGAATTTAACACCTAAGAACAGTCCTGCTAACGCAGAACTGTCCTTGTGGGAAGGATTTAACACCTAAGAACAGTCCTGCTGGCGCAGAGATGTCCTTGTGGGGAATATATGGGTATAGAAATTTTTCTGGTTCAATTCTCCAGAATTGAACCGTTAAGATAATTTGTGGCTGATGGGAGAATAACCAAGGACAGTTCTTTAAATTTTATATTTAAAGGACTGTTCTTGAGTAGCAGTAAGTAGTAAGGAGTAAGAAGTAAGGAGTAAGGAATAAGGAATAAGAAGTAAGAAGTAAGGAATAAAAAAAGGGGGTGAAAGAATAACTTATTTTTTTCTCCCCCGTCACCTGTAAGGGTGATGAGAGGAGATGTCTCGACGAAGCCGGGGCAAAGGGGAGCGGTTTTTCAACCCTCTGAGCGCGGCTAATCGTCATGCCTACCTCCCCTCAGAGAGGGGAGGAATTGAAAAAAAAGAATAATAAGTAGTATTTTTATATTATTTGTTAATTATTTATCATCATGTCAAATCCTTTGTTAATTACTTTAAAGTTTATCTTTGTAGATGTGATTGGCGATTTTTTGTATTGGCCTATTTGGTGGTACAGTTTTGGTTTAAGAGATAGGTTAGTGTGGTTTATGGAGCAAGTTAAAACAACTTGGAAGCTTTTGGCTATAGATTTATGGTTAAAAAACTTTTTTGTGCCCATGTATGGTGACAGATCTATTTTAGGCAGAGCAATTAGTTTAGTTTTTCGGCTATTAATACTGGTATGGAAATTGATTTGGTTTTTTATTTGGGTGGTGGTTGTTATGTGTGTGGTATTTTTATGGATAGCCGCACCAGTAGTAGTAGTTTATATGATTTATAAACATTTGAATTAATTATGCCAGAGTCAAGAAAAAAATATCCATTATATACTTGTCATGAATGCGATGGGCAGGGCGGTTTTGACAATAATATATGCCAAGATTGTCTTGGAGTGGGAATGTTGGTGTACGTAAGCCGACCCAAGCAAAGAAAGGGGGGCGATTTTTACGCTTACTGGGGTAAAAAAATGAGTTATTTTAGGATTACGCAGGCAAGACATCAGAAGCATATTAGAGTTATGATTAATGGGTTATTTTTTATTTTTGGAATGGTCGGTTTTTTGGCTTTGGTAAAGTTGATTTACACCAATAATTTATTTGGTTATGAAATCTATAAAGTTATTTTTGTTCAAAATGAATGGAGTTTAGTTTGGTGGTTTTCAATAGTGGCTGATATGTATTTAGTTTATCGTTTATCTAAAGAGTCAAAAATTTTTTATAAATTACCTAAAAAACCGCGTTTGAATTTTAAAAATGATAAACAAAATTTTGATTTACAACAACTCAAACAAACCAGAGCGATTGAAATTTCAAATAGTTTTGAAAGTGGTGCTATGCAAATAGTTGAAGACGCATGGATGTTGGCGCACAGGTTAGGGCACGCTCAGGTATTGGCTATCCACCTGTTTGCTTCAATGTTTGAAAATACGCAGGTCAATACAATCTTTGCAAGGTTGGGGACGGATTATACAAAAATGAGTCAAAAGGTTAAAAATGCGCTGTCAGCTGTGACAGAGCAAGGTTCCCCTAAAGTATCAATTGAGTTGAAGCGAGTTTTACTAACCGCTTATTATCATGCTTACAGCCAAAGAAAAGAAAGAGTGGGTGCCACAGATTTAGTTTTTGCTTTAGCCCACAACGAAAACATAGTCCAGGAAATTTTATACGAACTTTCTATTACTGAGCGAGAGATAGGTCATGTGGTGGATTGGGTAGATTTACAAAAATGGCTTATCAAAAAATGGCATGAGTTTAGGTATAAAGCTAAATTTAAGCCAAAAAATGCTATGAACAGGACTTACACTGCAATTGCCACACCTAATTTAGACGCTATATCACATGATATGACGCTGTATGCCAAGGCGGGGGCGTATGAACCGTGTATTAATAGATTAAAAGAAATTGATGAGATTTTTAGAGTTTTGGAAATGGATAAATTGGGAGCAATTTTAGTCGGTGAGTCAGGAGTGGGTAAGAAGACGGTGGTGGAGGGAATAGCAGAATTGATGGTTGAAGAAGAGGTGCCCGAAATATTAGTTGATAAGCGATTGGTAGCTATATCAGTTTCAGGACTAATAGCTGGCGCCAGTCGAGTGGGTGAGATGGAAAAACGTATTATTAAGGTGATGAATGAGGTGGCTAAGTCAGAAAATATAGTATTGTTTATAGAAGATATCCATCATATGGTGGGGGTAACAGCTGAAGGGGGGAAGTCTATGGATGTAGCTGAAACTTTAGCCGAGCAGATGCAGTTGGGCAATTTTTTTGTGATTGCCACTACCACCCCGTCTGCTTATAAGGAATATGTTGAAAACTCAAGTTTGGCTAAAACTATGCAAAAGGTAAATATTAATGAGCCAGAGATTGACGGGGCACTAAGTATATTAGAGGCAAAAACACTTTTTATTGAAGGTAAAAATAATATATATTTTTCTTATCAAGCTTTGGAAAATGCGATTAAATTATCAAGCCAGTATATACATGATGCTTATTTACCTGAAAAATCCATTAAAATTATTCAAGATAGTGCTTTGGCGGTTAGGGAAAAAAAGGGTGAAAAATCTATTGTAGGCAGTGAGGATGTGGCAAAAGTGGTATCAAACATTACCAATATACCGGTAACTAAATTAACACAAGCTGAAGCCAAGACGTTGTTAAACCTTGAAGAAAAAATGCACCAAAGAATAGTAGGCCAAGAGCAGGCAGTTAAATTAGTAGCATCTGCACTAAGGAGGGCCAGAGCCAAGCTTAGAAGTGAGGATCGTCCAATTGCTTCATTTTTGTTTTTGGGCCCCACTGGCGTGGGAAAAACAGAGGTAGCCAGAACTCTATCTCAGGTTTATTTTGGCTCAGCTAAGAATATGATAAGAGTAGATATGTCTGAATACCAATCAAACGACGCGTTGTCAAAATTAATCGGCGATGCCCAAACTGGCACTTTTGGGTATTTAACTGAAGCGGTGCGTAAATCTCCATTTGCTTTAATTTTATTAGATGAGGTGGAGAAAGCAAAATTGGATATTTTAAATGTATTTTTGCAAGTTTTAGATGAAGGGCGCTTAACAGATGCGGCTGGTAAGACTGTTGATTTTACCAATACTATCATTATTGGCACCTCTAATGCTGGCACAGATTATATTCAGCAGGAATTAAGAAAGGATGCTGATTTGGAAAATATTCGTCAGTCTTTAATTAACTACCATTTAAAAGATTTTTTCAGGCCGGAATTATTAAATAGGTTTGATGGCATTGTTGTCTTTAAGCCGTTAAATATGAATCAAGTTAAGGAAATTACTAAGATATTTTTATCTGATTTAGCAGAGCAAGTAGCTGAAAAGGGTGTTGAGTTTGAGTATCGAGAGGGGGCTGTGGATAAGTTAGCTGAAATAGGTTATGACCCCACGTTAGGTGCCAGACCATTACGTAGAGTAATTCAGGATAAAATTGATGATAATTTAGCAAAGATATTTTTACAGCAAAAAGCTAAAAGAAGAGATAAAATAATTCTTTATAGTGATTTGCATTTAGAGGTGGTTAAAGCAAAAGAAATATAAGATGATATTTATTTTATTTTTGGTTAAAAATAGCTAAAATTAGTTAATTTTAAGTAAATAATTTATTTTATATTAAAAAATGGCAAGAAAAACCTTGCCATTTTTTAGTAATTTTTAAATATAATTTTTAAATATTTTGATTTTAAAGTCTATTTAAAATAGACAAAAATATATTTTTATGGTTTGGTTGACTTGACAAAATTGGAAATTTAGATTAATATAATATAATTCAAAAATAAAAATTTTTGGCTTAAAAAAGCCGTTTTAAAATAAATTTATTTTAAAAACCCAAAAAATAAAAACAAAATTCTAAAACAAAACGTTCCTTGTTAAAGGTCGTTTTTATTTTTTATATTAATTTTTTAAAAATATGTTTAATAAAAATAAATTTAAAGGATTATTTAATGCTTGTGCTAAGTTGTTTTTGGTGCTTTTTTTGATAGTTAGTTTATTTGGTAATTCAGCAGTTATCAATCAAGCTTCAGCCAATAGTTATGCAGATCCTGATAGTTGGTATAGCGTATCCATCCACAAATCAGCAGATAAAGAGCAAGTCGCAGTAGGGGAAAA
>CAZVLW010000039.1:0-3996 GCA_964628705.1 uncultured Gammaproteobacteria bacterium | reverse complement strand
TTGCTTAACAGTGTCTTGTTTAGCAGTCAAGAGAGTCAAGTGGTGGATGAAGAGACTGTCTATATTCAAGACAGTCAAGAGCCGTATCATAGCGTATCCATCCACAAATCAGCAGATAAAGAGCAAGTCGCAGTAGGGGAAAAATTAACCTATACCTTAGACTATGAAGTGCAAGGCAATACCAGCCAAACCGTTGATGTAGTGGTGGCTGATTTACTACCAGCCGAAGTAAGCTTATCAGAGTCAGGCACCAGTCCTGATTATCTAACCCATAGCTTACCGGGTAACCGCCAAATCATCGGTTGGTTATTAGAAGATGTAGCAGTTGGCACAACTGGCAGTTTTGAGATTCAAGTTCAAGTGGAAAGTATGCCAGAAGACGCTACTTTGCATAATTTAGCCGGCATTGGCACTAATTGCAGCGGAGCTGTTAGCAATCCAGCACTCTGCGCTGAATTGATAGAGCTTTATGATGAATACGTGGGCGGTGAATTAGGCAGTTTAGATTGCCAGCCCGGGCCAAGTTGCCCGATCGGATGTGAAGAGTATGACTTTGACAGTTTAGATACTCCAGTCAATCAAGCTCCATTTTTTGAGCTTGCCGTAGACAAACAAGCTATTCAAGAGCAAGTTATGCTTGGCCAAAACGTAGACTATACCATTGATTGGTCAGTCAGCGGCAATACAACTGCTACTCAGGCAGTCATAGTTGACAGTCTGCCAGAGGGCGTAAGTTTGGTTTCAGTTAGTGGTGAGTATACCACTAGCAGTGATGAAGTAATCTGGCAGTTGGGCGATTTAGCGGCTGGCTCCAGCGGTAGCTTAGAGCTGACTTTAAAAGTGGAGCAAATGCCAGCAGATCAAAGTTTGCTTAACAGTGTCTTGTTTAGCAGTCAAGAGAGTCAAGTGGTGGATGAAGAGATGACTACTATTATGCCACAGCCAGATTTTAACTTAAATATTGAAAAAACTGCTTTAGAGCAGGTTAATCCAGGTGATGAGCTAAATTATACTATTGAATGGTCAGTCAGCGGTAATAAAACCGCTTTTAGCACCTTGGTGGTAGATAGCTTGCCCCAAGATGTGGCTTTTATTGAAGCCAGCCAAGGCGGCCAATACAGTAGCACAAATCATGAAGTGGTTTGGCAGTTGGGCGATATAGAGCCCAATGATAGCGGATCACTCAGTTTAACTGTGCGGGTAGCTGACGATCTTTTGGCAGATGAAGAGTTAGTCAATCAGGTTGAGATTAAGAGCGGTTTAAAGAGCGCGGTAGATGAGGCAATAACTTTAGTCAGTTTAACACCTTATTATGAATTGCAGATAAATAAAACTGCCAGCCAAGAAGAGATTTATGTTAGCCAAGAGTTAACATATACTATTGATTGGTCAATTGACGGCAATCTAATTGCTCCCGGGGTAGTGGTTAGTGATAGATTGCCCCAAAATGTGAGTTTTATGTCTGCCAGCCATGATGGTATTTACAATGCCAGCCAGCACGAAGTTGTTTGGCATTTAGGCGATATTGTGCCTTGGAGCAATCAAGCTAATGGCAGCTTTACTATAGTGGTAGAGGTAGATGAGATGCCTCAAGGTGAAAATATGATCAATCAGGCGATTTTGTTGAGCGGTTCACAAGAATCAGTAGATGAAGTGTCAACTTTAGTTTTACCTAAAGAGGAAAAGTTTTTTGAGCTTTCAGTTGACAAAAGCGGTCCTTCTGAAGCGGAGCTAAATGATAATATAGTATGGATAATTGAGTGGTCTGTGATAGGCAACACTACAGCGACTGACGTTGTCTTAAAAGATGTCTTACCGGCTGGTGTAGAATTTATTGGAGCTGATGGTGATTATAGCTATTCAACTACCACACACAGTCTTGTTTGGCAGTTGGGTGATATTATGCCCGGTTTAGAGGACAGTGGCAGTTTTCAGGTAGAGGTATCTACCGAGGGTATACCAGAAGGTGAGCAACTTACCAATACGGTTGTCTTCAACAGTGGAGACAATTCAGTCAGTGACAGTGCCTCAACTCAAATTGCACAAGAAATTCAACAAGGCGGTAATAACGGCGGCGGCTCCTCTGGAGGCGGAGGCGGGGGTTTTGTCCCGCGTGAAGATGTAACTTTGAGCTATAGTTATCCAGAACTAAAACAAGTGGGTAATAATTATAGTGAGAGTGTAACTATTTTAAATAGTGGCAATGTGGTTTTGACAAACGTGGTGGTGAAACTTGATTTAGACGAAGAATATTTGAGTTTTATATCATCTAACTTAGATGAGCAAAGTATTCATCAGCCAAGTGAGTTGGTGACTTGGTATATACCGGCTTTGGGCGCGGGAGATGAAGTGGTGATTGAGTTTAATATATCTGCTGAAAAACAAGGTGCAGATGTATTGACAGTTATTAATTTTGAAAGTGACCAATTGAAGGACAATGTTTCAGGAATTGAAACAATTGAGGCGGCTTCTTTACCAGGCGCTTCTCCTGTTGGCCCCCCAGCCCCCACACCTGTACCTTCTCCGATGCCAACTCCTACAGCGCCTACTACACCAAGTGCTTCTAATGCCCAAGGTGCCGCTACCAGCATTTCACCTGAAGTGGTGGTAGAAGAGAGTCAACCGCAAGGCGAAGTGGTAGTAGCTCCAGCTGAAACCACCCAGCAATGCCCCACTTGTCCAGCCGAAGAGGATAAAAATTGTTCTTGGTGGCTGTGGTTTTTGGTTGTTTTGCTATCTTTAGTTTCATTGGTGGTTTATTGGTTTTATGTTGGCAGAGAAGATATCCAAGAAGATGAACAAGGTGAGTATTACATTTTGAAAGGTAAATTTGGCTGGATGCTGCCGGTGCTATTATTAGCAGTGATTATATTTATGCTGTTAGTATTGGTTTGCGGCTTAGCTCCTTGGTGGGCAGTCTTGGTAGTCTTGGCAGTTTATTACATATCTTTGATATTGAATGCCTTAGTGGTTCGTAGAGCCAATATTAAATACAGTCCATCTTTGCCTGTTATGTTTACTTTAGGCGTATTGTTTGTTTATTTATTGTGCGCTAATTGGCCTTGGTGGGTATGGTTGTTGTTGATATTATTTTATGTGTTGACTTTAACTGCTTATTATTTAATGGTAGTTAAGATGGATGAGAAAAACAGGAATTATTGGTGGTTAGTGCCTTTGTTTTTAACAATATTGACTATCGGACTTTTAATGACATTAAGACTGTGTCAATCTGGAGAAGTAATTAATTAGCTGAATCTATTTGTGTTTATATAAAACCCCCGTCATAAGGCGGGGGTTTTTGTTATTTGAAAGTTATCAAATTTAAAAATTAAATAAAAAAGTCCCTTATTTAGGGACTAGTGGGACTATTTTTTGGAATGCAAAGATAAGGTCTACATATCCTTTGCATTTCAATATGTCTAATGTTTTTTTATTGTTCTCGACTTGTATTTGTATATGCGGGTGACTGTTGTATTTTCGCGTGTACAATAAATCGTCCCTATTTTGAGTAATTCGCAACAGTTTTTCAAAGCGCGAAAATTTTTCGTTTAATATCATTTGTACACTTAATTTATTTATTTCAAAGTGATTCGCAATTTGGGTAATTATTGTTTCGGTATTATGTATGGTGATTTTTTTTGAATTTATGTTTACGGCTAAATAATACGTTTCTGTTTTTTTTGTTTCCTCCTCTTTTTTTTGTATGTTTTTTAATTGTTTTTTTAGCCCATCCTCAATGGGCAAGTTAGAAATTTTAAAAATATTCATAAATCCCCCCTTTTTTGTTTGATTGATTTTTGTTTATTGTAAAGAATTATTTATATTTGTCAAAATGTGTATAAATTGTGCTTATTTAAGCTTATTTTTTAAAGTATACTATTACTTAGTTTTAGCCGAAGTAAGCACCTTCCACCCGGCTTTAGCCGAGGGTTGGCCCCACCTTCTACCCGGCTTTAGCCGAGGGTTAAAGAGCTTTAGCTCTAATAAGTGCACTAA